>CAZKPQ010000008.1:0-17828 GCA_964554695.1 uncultured Gammaproteobacteria bacterium
TTCCGAGAGATTCAAACAACCGCGCCAACCACAAGAACGAGGGTACCAATTACTATTCCGAGCAAAAGATTAAGGTCGTTAGTCATAGATTTATCCTTTGGAGGAAGCGGGTAGTTTATCTAAGTATACCAAAGTAAAAAGACTCATGGCAGTCCCGAGAAGAACGCCGCCCAGGACATCGGTTGCCCAGTGCTCGCCTAAGTAAACACGGGAGACTGACATGAAAATAACCAGAAGTGTCAGACAAAGTAGGATGGAGTTCCTAAGGGGAACGTTTTTAACGTAGCGGTGGACCAAGAAAGCGACCAAAACAGCTAAAAAAAGAGTCCGGCCAACGTGGCCTGAGGGAAAGGCATAACTAGATTCAATACGAACGGTGGATATCTGAAAAGGAAGGGCATAACGAAAGTATTCTTCGGGAGGAGTTGGATGGTAGAGATAGCGCTTGCCGATGATTTCAAAGATATGAAAGAAACCAAAGAAAGCTAACGACCAGAGAAAGACCTTCTCTTTCCGGAAGATTATCAAGGCGATTAGACCAACCAGGATGGTTGTAATTTCAAAACTGCCAAAAAGTGAGAAAAAGGAGAAGGGAATATCGACAGTTCGGGGGAGAGTGGCTTGAAGAGTCTCGGTAATTGAGGGGTCAAAGCGAGAGAAAACAAAGTTTACCTCAAGGAAAAAAAGAGCTAGGTAGAGGGCTAGAAAACTGAAACCCGCGGCCAGAAACTTAAAATTTCTAGGCTCGTTTGGAAGAACGATCCCCAAAAATCGGAAGTCTTTTCTCACTTGTTAGATGGTAGCAGATTAGGGTTTAGAGACGAAAGGATTACCCTTAATGTAGAAGCGTAGAGGGCGGGTAGCCCAGTTCTTAGCATAGGCAACCCCGATGCGTGACGTCGTAACGATCGACTTCTTACTAACTAAATCGTCGGACTCGGCAAGGTAGAGGGGACCAATCTTGGTAAGGTCAAGGCCGTTGAAGCTTCGGTCTACTCCAAGAGCCTGACAAAGAAGGCCGGGGCCAGCGGTTTTCCAAGTAATGTTTTCCACCGGCTCACCAGCTCGGATAAGAACGGCGGCTCCAATACCACCTTCGGTAACAACATTCAGACAGTGATAAACGCCATAAATAAGAAAGACATAGGCGTGACCTGAGGGACCAAAAAGGTGAAGATTACGAGCGGTTTGGCCGAAGCGACTATGGGCCGCTAAGTCATGGGGACCTAGGTAAGCTTCTGTCTCAACGATTTTGATTACTTTTTGTTTAGCATCGATCTCCCGAACTATCTTTTTACCCAATAGTTCCCTTGCGACATCCTTAGTCGACCTTTTATAAAACCAACGAGGTAATGGAATCATCGGGCGATTTCTACCAGGAACTATTTAACCCGAATTATTTCGCCTTTAGGGGTCATTTCAACAAAGTGGGTCACAACACCTTGGCGAAGTTCATCACACTGATTAGCCGGATCGTTGTCAATTAGTTCGCGGGGGAGATGGGAAATATCTAATACCCAGTCAGAGTTTAGCTTGCCTAAGCAAGGTCCTAAAGCAAAGTCAGCCCCTTCCCGTTTAGCACTTAGATAACGAAGGCGTGCTTGGAAGAGAACGATTGGATTTTGAACAAAAAGGACAACCCAACCCACAAGCGCTAGGCTGATGAGACAAACTATCCCCAAGGCTTTGAGTAGTTTTAGAAGGAGGGGTGAAAAGACAGCTTTGTTACTCATTCGAGAGAGATAAGGGTCTTTTCGATGAGCGCGACAATTTCACTAAGGGTTTTTTGGTCAAAAGAGAATTTTATACCGGCTTCCCTATAGAGAGACGGAAGGGTGGCGGTGCCACCTAGAGATAGGGCTTTTCGATAAAAAGCGACGGCCTTTTTTTGATCTTTAAGAGCATTTCGCCAGATCTGACAGGCTCCCAGTTGGGCAACGCCATACTCAACGTAATAAAGGGGAACTGTAAAGATGTGAAGTTTTCGGTGCCAGCCAGTTTCCAGTTCTGGAGTAAGACCACGCCAGTCGATACCGGGCATAAAGCGGTGCCAAAGTGCAGTCCACTTGGCGTCTAAATTTGAGGGATTTAAAGCCTTTGAGGGGTTTTGGTAAATCCAGTGTTGAAATGAATCAACCACTGCCATATAAGGCCAGAAAAAAAGCATTTCTTCGAGTTTTTCCCGACGGGCCCGGTTAGCGTCTTCTTTTTCGTAAAAACCACCAAACCGTTTTTCGAGATACGGGTTAGCGAGAAGTTCCATACCCATAGAGGCGACCTCGGCAAACTCAATAGGGATGGCGAACTCAGAACGTTGGTGGTGCCAAGGAAGATGGCTTGTTTCAAAAACCTGGAAAGCGTGGCCGGCTTCGTGGATAAGAGTTCGAACGTCGGTTGGCAAACCTACGGCGTTAACGAAGATAAACGGTTTTCTAAGATAATCGAAGTTAACACAGTAACCGCCAGGGGCTTTTCCCTTATGGTTTTCAAGATCCAGAAGCTTAGCCTTTTGGAGAGAGCGAAAGTAGTTTCCGAAATGGGGGTCGACGTGGTTAAAGATTGCGGCGGCTTTTTCTTCTAGTTCGGAAATTTTCTTAAAGGGTACAAGAGGAGGAGTGCCAGCTAGGTCAGCCGGTGACGAGTGACCTTGAGGCCCTTTTAGATCCCAGGGGCGAAGTGAAGTTAGACCGAGAGCCCGACGGTGCCTAGTCAAAACCCGGGTGACGGCGGGAACGACAACGGTTTCGATAGCTTGGTGAAAGTTTTGGCAATCCTCGGGAGTATAGTCAAACCGTCGGAGCTGTCGCCAGCGGTACTCAAGGAAATTCTGAAAACCAGCGTTTTGAGAGAGTTTCTGACGGGCTTTGAGCAATTTAACCCAGAGACGGTTTAATTTTTGACGATCCTTTAAGCGACGAGTATGTGAGAGCCGCCAGGCTTTCTCTCGAAGGTTTCGGTCGGGATTTTGAAGAACAGGGGTAAGCTGAGTAAGGGTCAGTTCCCTACCCTGCCACTTAACGGTTTGGGCACTAATGATAGCATTAAATTCGTTTTCCAATTTATGGATTTCGACTTCGAGAGGGAGGTTTTCCTCGCGGAAAAGTTTTACATCAGAGCGAAGATTTCGAAGGGGAACCGCAAAGCCTTTAGGAGAGAACTTCGAGGCCAGGAACTTTTCTTTTAGTTTTTGGTTAGCCTTTTCAAAGCTTGGGTAAATATCTCTAAGGAAGGTTTTGTAATGCTTATCGGCAAGTTTATCGTTAGTGTTGACAGAGGTAGCCACATAAAGACGGAAGTTAAGTTCGGTTATTAGATCCAAAATCTTGCTCCAGTCGGCGAGCCAACTAGAATCTACCGAACGAGACAAGAGGTTGTCCAAAAAAGGGGCGAACTTTGGCCAGGGCCAACTAACGAGAGAAAGAGTCGATTTTGGAAGGGAATTAAAAATCCATCTGGTCACGGCCCGAGTATACAAAATTGAAGTTCGATTTATCTAGGTTAGCGTTTCTGATCGCCGTTTCGCCAAAGCCAACGCGCCAGGGCAATTAAGACGGCAATAATGGCTATGTAAGTAATAATCCCTAAAACAAAGTAGAGGCCCCAACCGAAGTCTCCCAACGGATTAGCCATCATCCCATAACCCTTAGGTCCGTCCGTCAATCTTCCCAATCCAGTCATCATTTTTTCTCACCTACCTCTGAAGAAATTACTGTCACGGGACAAGTGTTATAGTCGGTATAGCGCCACCAGGCTGCATTGAACTTCAAGAAAATAGTAACTGGGTCGTCCTTATACTTAGCGGAGCCGGGGTGCTTGGCATAATGGATCGCTTGAATTTTACCGAGCTCCTCGGAATCACTAACAGCTTGGACCTCGCCGTCCAGCTGGAGGGTAATCCATTCTTCCTCACTAAAACCAACTACTACGGAAGCCTTAACCGTTTCTCCTTTCAAAAGTCCCAGGCATTTACGACTCGTATTTTCAGTTGAGAAATAAAGCTCGAGGGGGGAATCCTGGTGGGAGTAGTGAAGGGCAGCGGCGTGGGGTGAACCATCGGGAAGAAGAGTGGTTAGAGAACAAACACGATGATTTTTTAGAAATTCTAAAATTTTTGGATCCATATATTAATTTTAAAAGAATCAGAATGTTAAGACAAATTGTTGGCCGGAATTGAAATCCCAATAACGTACCCAAGTCGGTTTGACAACGAAAAACTTGTTCTCAGGCAAGCGGCCGTACTTAGCAAACTGAGGGCTCTTAGCTTGATGTACAGCGGCGAGTTGGTCAAACTCATCTGGACTTGCCTCGCGAGCAATACCTTCATGTTGAACTGTGACAAATTCGTCAGTATCGAACCCAAAAACAATAGCAACCCGAGGATTCCTTTTAAGATTGGTGTACTTTCGTGAGGTATTTGGAGTCTGGAAGATTAGTTCCAGGTTAGACTTTTGAGAGATTATTAAGGCCGCAGCTTCGGGCGAGCCGTTGCCACTAATTGTGGAGACAACACCGACCCTTTCTTTAGAAATGTAATCAAGAACTAACTTTTTCCTTTCTGTTTCGGTCATGGTCGGCGATATTTTCTGAAAACTGGTTCCATTTCTGGTTCGAACACTTTACAGAACTCATCCTCATACTCGCCTAAATGGACAAGCTTAATTGGTTCGCTCAACTTACTGGCAATGTCATTTTTATCTAAGTCGTCGGTGATATCGGTCATTAAATGAAAGTCTTTAACATAACGTTTTGCCGGAATAATGTAGCGAATTTCTTTGTAGCCAGCCTGGGAACAAGCGCTAATACACATTAAACAGGACTCAACCACCGTAACCATAATTAATCCGGGAGTATAGGGACTTTTCTTTAGCTGCCCCACCTTTTCGACTAATAAGCGTTCAGCATGGGCAGTCATATTAGAATCGGTTCCAACAAGACTTTCGGAGGAGGCAATAACATTCTCCCCTTCCAGAACGAAAGCGGCGGTAGCCAGATTACCTTTTCGGGCAGAGGAGCGCATGAGGGTTTTCAGTATCTTAATCTGATCGGGAGTGAGAGTCATCTAGAAAGGATTGTACTAAAGACCTTATTTTTTCCAAGTCCTCATAGTGGTGGGTATCACCAGGGATCTCGACAAGTTGATAATTTTCAAGTTCGGACTCTTCCAGAAACCCCTTAAGATCGTTAAAGGAACAGGCAGGGTCGGAGGATTTTTGAATAAAAAGCTTGGGGCAGATAAGAGTTTTATACCAGTTGCCCAGAGGATAACCTAAACGCTTTGCCCCATAGAGAGCGGTGCCGATAAAAATACATTTCGTGGGGGAAATAAGGCCTTCGGAAGAGGCCTTGCCAGTGACCCAGCCTCCAGCTGATTTAGCGAAGATTAGATAATCGTTAAGGTCCTGGACTATGGTAGCCAGCTTAGGATATTCTCCTTCGACATTAACTGGGTCTCCCCCAGTCTGCCAATGATCGTAATAAAGAATCTTTGTTCGACTAAAAAGAGCCTTAATTGCTCCGTCTACCTGCTCGATCCAAGCCCTATTTTTAAGACTCTCTCCACCTAGAAGGATTGCCTCCACAATAAAATTTTACCACTACCAGATTGGTTCTATTTTGTCGGGCGAAAGTAGTGGTTGACAATGCAGAGGTACCTGACTAGAATCTGACTAGAAACTGAGCGGGAGGAATCGTGGATTCAAAACTAGACTATCCGACAACCCCGGAGACTATCCACAACTACGCTGCCTCAATTTTTGCTCCAATTCTTCGGGGAGAGTGCGTTACGGCAATCTGGGTATCAATGGCCGGGAGAAGAATGTGGAATAAGTTTCTAATCGAACACATTGATCTTTTCTTTAAGGAGATTCCCAACTACGAAAAGTTTATTCTCGCTTATATCGAGCCCTTGGATCTTACTGAGGAAAGCCTATCTGGATATCTGAGGCTTATGGCAAAAAGTTTTTTACAGCAATGCGAGCAAAAAGAGGGCCTCAAAGAGGCGTTGGAAAGGGATTTTGATTTAAGAGCTCTTGAAACTGACGGATCTTCGTACAACAAGTTACTTGACCTTCTTAAGGCAATGATTCAACGTGCGATTCGCGAGGGCTACGAAGTAGTCTTTTTCTTGGGGGAATTTGACGAGCTTGATAAATTTGTTAGCCCAGTTTTTTACAACAACCTTAAATCAATTTGGGAAGGTCTAAGGCCACATCTTCGTTTTGTATTTTTGAGCGTGGAAGATCTAACAACTCCTGATATGACGCAGCGCTATGGAGAATTTAATGCAGCAACATTGGAAAATGTTGTCTATGTACCGATCCGATCAGGCAAGGATGTCGATTATTTAATTGACTTCTTTTCGGAGAGGGCTGAATACGATGCCACCCCGGAAGAGGAAGAAATGGTGAAGCAACTATCGGGTGGGCATCCTTATATTATAAAGCTGATTATTAAGTACCTGGCCCGAACAAAGTCGGATGATAAGGGGTTCGAGGAGCTCAAAAGCGAATTAAGCGAAAACTACGAATTACTTTCGGTAATAAGGAGGATATATAGCCTAAGGTCGGCCAAGGAAAAAGATTTAATTGGCCGGATAATGAGGAACGAAGAGGTACTGATGGGTGCTGATTTAAGTAGACTTTTAAAATTAGGACTTGTAAAGGAAGTCAATGGAAAATATGAGGGTTTCACAAAACTTTTAGAGAAAGCAATAGATTCACCTGTTTCCACGGGCACCACTCCCTCAATAAGTCGGGGAGCCGAGGTTCACCTAAATGACGCCGGAGAAGTCGTACTTAACGGGAATGTATCGATTGAGGATAGATTTACTGCTCAAGAGTTTAACGTAATTAAGTTTCTTCTTGAAGCTAAGGGGAAACTTCAGTCGCGAGAAAAAATTAGTGAGATCCTTTGGGGAGAGGAGTCTTATGAGAAGTACTCTGACTGGGCTATAGATCAAGTGATGAGTAAGATCAGAAAGAAACTCAAGGAACTTGAGTCAAGCACTCATGTAATCACTGTTCGGGGAAGAGGTTATAAGTTTTCATCCGAGTGATTTGTCTAAATTCCTTAGCTCCCTTATAAGCTCGTTATAAATTTCAGTTATGGATGGGACCTTTTCGGGCCGAGCAGGCTGGCGGGATTCCCTCTTTCTGATGGCACCCGGTGACCAATGCTCGACGGCAAAAGGAATCAAGGGGGGTCGGATTCCGGAAAAATTGCCCGCATGAATCTGACGAACGACCTCGCGAGAGTGAGTATTTAGAGTGCCCGGAGTTAAAACTAGATTAGCATTAGTAAGCTTTGTTATGCGATCTGCCTCTCGAAGGCAGTTAAGCATGTCCCCCGAGCGACCCACGACGAGACAAGCCTCCTGGACCTTTGGTGGCTGCTGGGGAGCTAGGACCTTTCGTCCGTCGCGTGACGTTTTCCAGGCGAACTCGTCTGATCCCATGCATACGATTATCCGAGTATCGACACCCTTATAACGACCGGCCTTTCCGAAGTCCCTGTTAATTTCGTCGACCAAATTATTCTTCAAACCGGCAATGGCGTGGGCTATCTCGGTAGCTTTCTCGGGTAAGGGCTGAAGGGCTGTGGTAATGTATATATCCGGACGCCCGGCTAGACAAATCATAAGCGAGGATGCCCTCTCGTATAGACTAGCTGGGTTTTTACTGTACTGAGGAACGTTTGTGGGGTCCGTTATAGGCCCCACAACAACTAATCTATGGGTGTTAGGACTATCATCAAATTCTCGTTTGTACTCAATATAGCCTTGCAAGAGATCAAGGAAATGTAGATGACCCTTGGTTGCCAGGTCGTAGGTACCCGGAGCATAGTAAACTTCGAGAAATTTGGTATCCGGTGGAATGATAGTAGACCAGTCATAGTCGGCAAGGTCAAAAAATGGATTGCTTTCTAAGAGATTTAGGGCTTCCCGGAATGCTTCTACTTCCGTTCCGGGAAGTAAGCCAGACGTCATGGCCTCGCGAGTAACAGCTGCAGCAAGTTGAGAATCAGGTCCCTCAAATTCTTTTATAAATTCAACAAACTCGGTCGCGGTAGTAACCCCGAGTTGTTCTAGTAGTTTGATTGATCGGGCAGCGGCTGACTTGATATTCAATTGGTGAGAATTTTGACATCGCTGACACCATTCAATGACGGCTAAGGCGATATCGTCCACGCGCGGAGTTAGACGCTGAGTTTTCTCAGTACTAACGGCGTCTTTTAACGATCCGTGGGCTACTTGGGAAAAACGAAACTCAACTAGTTGTTTGACTTCGCCTAATGGGCCAATAAGTTTTTCGGCTCCCTCGGTTTCCCTCAAAGTCTCAAGTGCTCCAGTGACAGCACTATGGAGGGTTTGAAAAGGTAACAGAGGAAGGTCGTCTTGTTTTTCGGCATAGAGTTCGACAAAAGTCTTATCATCAACGAGAACGGCTATATCAGCAACGGCTCGTAATAATCCAATGCAATCTAGCCAGTGCTGTTTACTCGGACTAGAAAATTTCGTAAGAATCCACTCCTCGAGAATTGGCCTCGACTCAGCATGTCGAAGACTGTCCAGAATTGACAACAGCTCGCTTGGTAGTTCAAACCCCCTGTCGGAGCGGTCGGTTACTCGTCTGGCCGGAGTTACAATTAGACCTCTTCCCCCCACTGTACACAGTAGATCGTCTAGCTGGTCAGCAATAGATCCTGGTTCCGGAGAAATTGTTCTATCCATCGCTTGCTCTAGGAGTTCTTGGGTCAAAAGACCTTTTGGAACTTCTTCCAGAACTTGAGCCGCAGGGTTCTCCCAATCTTTACCAGCTAGATATTTAACAAGATGAATGGCGTCTTCTCTGGCTTCTACCTTGGTTCTTGCCCCCCGATTCCAGAGGTCTGCAGTTAACAAATGCAGCGTGGCAGAGAGGGGCTCTGGGTATCGACGAATTAGTCCCTCAAACTTCATCCCCGCTTGAGGAGAGTTGAGAAAGTCTCTTAGCTCCTCAAGTCCTGTTCTACCCATAGTCATGTGGCCCAGTCGGATGCCATGGATGGTGGGAGCCTCAAGGAATTGGCTAAGAGAAGAGGCTACACTCTCAATCCCCAGTTCTGGAGGGGGACTTATATCTGCCTCAAGATTTTGGATTGGCACGATAGTAAATTTATGTGTAAATAATAAAGGTTACCCCAAGGGTAACCTAATAAGGATTATAAACTTCAAGACTCTATTGAAGCAGACTAATCAAAATTGCCACCTCTATAGGCCTGAAAGTCGGTATTTGGGATCTCAAGACGATTTCCCCGCTCGGCCAGAGTAAGTGCTTCTGTTAAGAGCTGGCAGGCGACCCCCCTTCGACCTTCTGACACATGCCAACGCCGAGATCGGTATACAAAGGTTACCCTTGCCAGTTCGGCGGCGACAATCCTTTCTGGCTCCCGCTCTTGGACCCTATATTGAAAAAGTGGCGCCTCGGATTCTCGGAGAATTACAGGTAAACCCCGTTGCCACTGCCCACGGATATCTCTTTCGGACCAGCCCTGAGAAACCCGGAAGCTGAAATCACACAAGGCTTCCCTATCAAGACGCGGATCGAAGCCGACTAAACTTATTTTTAACCTTTCGTGGTCGGCACGATCTCGCCACCGACGAACAACGATTCCTTTGCCACTATACTCCTCTCCCTCGTTTGTGGAAGAACTGGCTAGGAGCGTGATTGCCTCCGGTGTGACTGTTCTTCCGTAATCCTTGAGAGCGATACCATCCCGACGTAATGCACTTACTTGGCTACTTAAAGTTGGTCTGACTTCTGGGGACACTGAATTAGAACGCATGCCTAATTTTATCGCTACTATCCTATAGTGTCAATGCTCAGCTTACTCAGGTTTACTGAGCTCAGCTTTATAGCTAGCTACTAGGTTAGGGTCAAGCATAATTGAATTTTTGGCCTAACATCTAAGTTAGAAACAATATAAGGCTAAGAGAGAAAACCAAGTGGCGGTTAGCCAAAAATATAGTTCTTCTTAGCCTTAAGGAAAACACGATTATTTAAAGAAACAAAAATGAAAGAAATCGCTGTTAACTCACTTTTAGGACTAATGAAACTATATATTGCCGTGCTGGCGGCTCCCATTTTTGTTTTGAGTGCCGCTGGGCGGGTGGCTCATTTCTTATTATGAAATACCAAGTGGAGTCAAGGTCGCCACCTTAACCACCTCTTCTTGGGACTCAATATTTTCAGCAAACTCCAGAGAAACTCTCTGGAGTTTTTAGTTGTCTTCACGACCTTTCTAGAAGTAAGCCACTACTTCTAGTGTCTAGGGAGTTTTAAAACCACAAGAATCCAATCAGAATACTCAGTTTTTCACGCACAAGTTACTAGAAAGGGGCTAGCTTCGAATCAAGCAGGAAAGAGTTAGAGAACGTAGGATAGTTTTAAAGACTTTGAGGAAACCAACTGGCGGTTAGCCCAAAACACGATCCTCTTAGTCTTTAAAGGAAACTTGGACTTATGAACAAAAAGATTGTTCCAGAAGATATGAGACAGGTAGTGTTATCAGCGGTTCTGGGGTTCATGAAGCTTTATGTCTGGATACTGTCGATACCGTTTGTATTAGCTAGCTCATTTGTCCATATCTGGAGATAAGAAGATGAAGCAACTTTCATCCCGAGCTCCACCAACGAGGGTGGGGACTCTATAAAAAATTAGCTAGATATCCGAGGATTCGCTTGTCGATTCACTCGGATATTTTAGTTTTAAACTAGTCTTTAAGGTGCTTATTGAAAAAATCAATCGAACGGTTCATGGCTTGGGAAAATCCCTGGGCAATATTGTGATCAGATCCAGGGTACTCCCAGTACTCAACCTCTTTACTTGCCTCCTTAAGGGCGGATTCTAAGTGAGCTGAAAACTCCACCGGAACACTCTCGTCGTTAGTACCATGATGAAGTTGAACTGGGCCACTAATATCAGGAAGATAAGAGTAAGGGTCGATAGCATTCCAGAAGTCGGGATTAGCACTGGGGCTACCATACTTGTTAGTAAACTCCTCGAACCGAACTCGAGTTGGTGGACGAATGTCTGAGGTCAGCCAGGGAATCCGACGGCGGTAGCGCTCGAGAAGGTCTTCCCAATCGCCGACTACCCCAGCCCAGATGACACCGGCTTTAATATCTTTGGAAACAACCATGGCCCGAAGAGTGATCCCACCACCCATAGAATGGCCCCAAAAACCGATCCGATCGGGATTGACTTCGGGCATTTTCTGAAGAGAGGCTAGGGCATTTAAAGCATCGACGACATAGTCTGGGGAGAAATTAGAGGCGATGGACTCCCCTTCTGATTTACCATGACCCCGAAGGTCAGGCTTAAAGGTAACAAAGCCGGATTTGGCAAAGCCGTCTTGGTAGGCAACGTAACGCTCAGTTGTCTGATAAGTCTTGGGTTCTAAGTAACCATGAAGAAAGACAATCCCGGGAACTTTTTTCTCAGGGGAAGAAGCGTTGGGGATAGTTAAAAGGCCAAGGATCTTGAGGTTATCGGACTTGTAGGCGGCAATGTAGCGCTTATAATTTGTTCCTGGGGCAAGGGTCTCAACGATTGTGATTTCGCTACCGGGATAGTCGCGCTTTCGCATTTCGGTAATCATGAGAGGGTGAGTGGGAAGAGTCTTGGATTGATTTTCCGGTGAAGGCGGTGAGGGCTCGATAGGCTCGAGAAGTGAAGTTTTTCTAGACAGAAAGGTAACAAGGGTAAGACCAAGAAGAAGAATTATTAGAATAGGAATCGCCCACTTCATAAGGAGAAACCATTTTACATAAACTTTGTAAGAAGAGGATAAAAAAAAAAAGCGGGGGGAGCTACTTATTATCAAGAGCGCGCCAGAGGTAGCGGCAGGCAAGAGTCCGATAGGGCCGCCATTTATCTGAGATTTCGAGCATGGTCTTTAGATCACCCCTTTTTACGCCGTAGAACTTTACGAGAGCGTTTTGAAGACCAGCGTCGCCTGGAGAAAAGATATCCTCCCGACGAAGGGTAAACATAAGGATCATCTCGACGGTCCAGGGGCCAATGCCTTTAATCTTTAGAAGAGTTTGGCGAACCTGGTCGTCGGGAAGGGTAGGAAGAAGAGCGAGATCAAGGGTATTATCCAGAATAGCGGTGGCGATATTTTTAAGATATTTAATTTTGGCCCAGGAGGTGCCACAAGCGCGAATTTTCTCGTCGGAGACAGTGAGAAGCTCTTTAGGAGTCGGATGGCGGCCACCGAAGAGTTTCTTGTAGCGGCCGATAATGGTATCGGCGGCTTTGTTAGAAAGCTGTTGACCCAGAATAGTCTCAACAAAATCAGAGAAGAGATAATCTGGATCAAAGTTAGGCACTGGCCAATCCGAGAGCTTATGAAGCTTAATTAGCTGGGCCATGACCGGATCTTTTTTTAGGTGGAGGAGAGCTTTCACGGAAGAGATTTTATCCGGTTTATGATGGCAGTGGTAGAGAGAGGTGGGTTATAGGGAGTAGCAACCTCTTGATAGGTTACCCCCCTTATGAGATTGCCTTTTCGGAAGTACTGATCCTTGAAGGCAAAGTTTCGGCCAAAGGTGACAGTAGTCGGGTGAATTTGATGGTAAAGATCGATGTAATATTTTTCCGCGAGACGGTTTTCTTCACTTAGAACAAAGACAAAGTCAACTTCTTTAATGGCGGTTAAGACCTTGGCTCGATACTCATAAGGGATAATCGGCCGGGTTTGACCTTTAAAGTGACGAGCACGTTTATCACTATCAACGCCAACAATAAGAATGTCGCCGAGCTTTTTAGAGCTTTTTAGAAATTCCCAATGGCCAATATGAAAGAGATCAAAAGTACCGTGAGTCAAAATTACCTGGTGACCATCATGCTGAAGCTGGCGAGAAACGGTAGCGATAGTTTTTTTATTTAGAATGTAAGCCATCTTTATGAATAGAAGTAATTTTATTTATGATCGCAGTTGTAGAAGGGGCGTTTTTAAAGACTCTTGGGATTTCCTTATAGGTAACGCCCTTTATCTGGTTATGGCGCTTTTTAAACTGATCTTTAAAGAGAAAATTTGGGCCGTGGGTAATGACATTTGGATTTAGTTTACTGTAGAGCTCAAGAAAGAATTTCTCGCGCTCGCGGTTGTTGTCGTCAATTAAGAAGACAAAGTCGACCTCCCTAAGATCAGAAACGAGACTGGCGCGTTGGTAGTCGGGAATAATTGGTCGCACAGAATCTTTATACCTTTTGACTCTATCGTCGGTGTCGACACCGACGATAAGAACATCACCGATTTTTTTCGATTTTTTTAAGAGATAGGAGTGGCCGACGTGGAAGAGATCAAAGGTGCCGTGAGTAAAGACAACATTATTCCCCCGCTGACGGAGTTCATTGGAAATATTAAAAATGTTCTTAGAACTAAGAAGATAGGCCATGGGTTGAGAGAATCTTTTCAATTATTCGGGAGGTTGTTGGAGTGTTAAAGGGGGTTTTTATTTCCAGGTGAGCCATACCCCGAATGGAACGAGTGCGATTAGTGACCTCTTTTTTAAAGGCAAAGCCGCGGCCGTAGGTAACCACATTAGGGTTTAATCGGAAATAGAGTTCGTCAAAGTATCTATTAGACGGGCGCTTAAGATTCTCGCCGACCGGAAAGACGAAAGCAACTTCCTCGAGGCCAGCCACGATTTGCAAACGGTGAGCAAGGGGAATAATGGGCCTTTTTTGGCCTTTAAAATGAGCTACCCAGTCGTCTTTATCAACCCCAACAAAAAGGATATCGCCATGTTTTTTCGATTTTTTAAGAAATGCCAGGTGACCAATGTGGAAGAGATCAAAGGAGCCGTGAGTCAGGACAATCTTGTTGCCTTTTGCCCTGAGCTGATTAGCAACGGCAGTGGCAGCTTTTTGGTCGAGCCAATAGGCCATGTGTTAGTTAAGGCCTAGTATACACTAAGCTAAGTAACTGACAACTGAGGACCAGGAGTAGTCCGGAGGCGACGTTTTTTAAAGAAAAGACTCACTTTGTGATCGATCAAAGCACCAATAGCCGAGAGAGCGGCAATGCCAAGGTGGCCAAAAAATAAAGCGACGGCCGCGACGGAAATTTCGATATTCCGGTTTATGGCGGAGGCTTTTTCGAATAGACCAGGCTTTGACTTGGATTCAACTGGCATTGTTAATTGGACTCCCAACTATCAAGATCTTTCCAGTAAACATCGCCGGCAATACCAAGAAGGGAAGCGCATTTTTTAAGACAATCAGAAGCAGTGGCTTTGAGATCATCGGCGATACTTAAAGCCTCGCCGGTGGTGCGATTTAACTTTATATCGGACCCACCGTACTGGCTTTTGGTAATTGTCCTTCCTCCAACCCGGACTGTCAACTCGCCCCTAACCCAGACCTGGGATTTTCCGATTTGCTGATCAAGAATTCGAAAGTCCCAATCCCAGTTAAAGGCTTTATTTAAAGCCCCTGGGGCAAGGGAGCTAGCTTTATTCGATTTTTGAGGCATAAATGAAGAGTAAGCTACGGGGGCAGGAAATTGGTAAGAAGTCGGTCTCTCTTGAATATGATTTAGGGGTAAATGGCCTTAAGACCATATTTGTCCCCAGTGGTGAGGGTGTTTTTCTTAAGTTCACCAGTCGACCCGTATCCGTACATTGTGTGATCAACAAATTCAGATGTATATTCGTCATTGAGGCCAAGCCAGTGGCCAAGTTCGTGAGTAAGAATATCCTGAGCGTCGTAAGTGGAAGCATTTTGACTGCACGCATAAACCGAGGGGTTGGTCCAGCTCCAAGAAAAACGAGTGTTCATGATGGTGTCGGTTTCAGCAATTAGGCCGGTAGAAGGATAGTACCAATAATAGGTGACACCGAGGGCACTGGGGGAAGTTTTTCCCCAAGCAATGATGTTTTTGCCATCAAGACGGGAGCGATTAACGGAAGTGTTCTGACTCCGAACAAATTTCACTTGAGCTTGAGGAGAAGCGATGGCAGTAAAAGCATTTGTAGCGATAGTCGGCAGATTGACTGAGCCAATAGAAGACGGGACGGAGAGATTCAGCTGATAAGTCCAGTTGCCTGAGGGCAAGCGGACACCGGTTCCAGAGACGGTAGCAGTAGAGTCGAGGTCGTCACAGACAAGAACCGGTTGGGTAGCAGCTTGAGGACGGTGGCTGTGGACAAATACTCGAGCTAAGAGATCTGACCGTTCCGGGACACTATAGATGCCACTAACCTCGGGGAACTCTGGCAAGGGGGGTGGAGTTGGTTTGGTAGGAGCGGTCGGTCGGGTGGGGGCAGTGGGTGGGGCCGGGGGTGTTGGCTTAGCAGCAAGAACTAGGGTGGGTGAGAAAAAGATAACAACTAGAAGACAAAAAAGGCTAATAAGTCGGAACATTTAGTACTTACAAGATAAGAATAGTCGACTAAAAAGTCAAGCGACCAACTACTCACATTGGCTTTCGCAGTCGAAAGGCACTTGGGGGTCTCCATTGAGAAGTTGGCATTTCTCAACACAGCTTCGACAGTCTTCGAAGCCGGGTGCCTCAACTAGTTGGCAACCAGTAGAAGTTTTCTGACAACTTAAATACTTTCGGCATTTGTCGCCAAGTTGGTAGATTTCGGTGCAAGCATCAGGAATATTTGAACCACAAGTAACGCTTAAACCGTGGCACTCTTGAATGCCGCACTTCCCAGAAAGACTGGGTGGGACAAGGTCGCCAAGGTCAGGCTCTTTATCAATAACCTGCAAGAGAAGAAAGCCAATGACGGTCAGAAGTCCGATAAAGCCAGCGAGGGCAACAGCAAGAAAAAGAGGGAGATTCTTCTTTTCCACAATTTATTGTACATCGTAACTTACTTAAGGGAAGGTCAAACTAATCGAGCTTTGTGAGAGTGAGTTTTGTTACGACAGTCGATACGGCAGATTGATCCTTAACATTATGAACGCGAACAACGATCCATCCGGGTTCAGTTGAGGCAAAAGGGAAGGTCTCAAGAGCAATCCAGTCTTTATCGCCGGAAGGGCGGTAAAATGTCTTAATGTGCTCCTTCTTTCTCTCCAGCCTGAGCATGCCCTTATTGGCCTTTTTGGACAACGGTTGATAGGCGGAAGTGCCCACAAGGGGAGCGCGGTTGACTGTGCGATGAGTCCCAAAGTAATCCTGGCCCAACCGATGACCACGACTGACGATCACATAATCGGCTCGGTCAATATCGAAGACTAGCTGAAACTCAGTTTGGGCTTGATTTTCCGACGCCGTGAAATTAGTAAACTCAACGATGGCTTCAAAATCGCCTTCAAGTTTCTTGGCAGTAATGACACCGGCCTCCTGGCCAGTAACTTCCGCATTTTCCCGGGTAGAGTTTCCGGAATTTACTAGGGAGAGGCCGCTTGGAGTAGGGCTAATTAAGCCCCCATTGAAACTTCGGTTGCGAAGCTGCTCGGGGAGAGAATCACCGCGAAAGTCAGCAACTAAGGGGAGACTTAGAAATTCGGTGGCTGAGTAAATTTGATCAGGCTGAGAGTTGGTAAATTTCCGAACGATGGCTTTGGCCGTGGTTTTTCGTCCATAGGTATGGAGCCTAACGATAAGCCAAGCGGGATCAGTAGTGGCCTGGTTGAAGGTAGCAATCAAATTCCAACCATCTTTTTCTTCGGCCAAAGCGTAGATAGTACGACCATTCCTAGCTAAGCGAAGGGACCCCTTGGCCAGTTTTCGACTGATATTCTTTGAAGCTTCTTTAACGACTTGATGGTCTTTCACCCAGCCACTATAAAAGTAGTCTTGGCCGCTGGCTTCGCCGGCTGAGACTCGATACCACTCTTGGCCATCCCTATCAAAAACGATTTCCAACTCTCCCCGCCCCTGGGTATTCTCGACCTCAAAACCGGCGAAATCGATGGTGATGTCAAAGTCGCCGCAGAGTTTCTGGGAAGAGATTATTCCCGCCTCTTGATCTTTTATCTGACCAGAGTTTTCCAGAAGTAAGCCTTTTTGGGGGTCAAAGGCTGGTTTTCCATTGTTTATAGTTCGTTCACGACGCCAGGTGGTGGGTTCGTTCAGGGCGTCGGATACGGGTAGAGAAACGCAGTCAGTGGTAGCTTTGGTCCGCTTCGAGAAGACTTGGAGAAATCCAGTAAGGTAAGCAATAACCACTAGGGTGGCTAAGGCAAGGACAATGATGAGAATTGTTTTCACTAACTATTATTATCTTTTCGCTTGCGGTAACAAAAGTCAACTTCTCTTCTTAACTGATCCTGAAAAGACCTCACTTAAGGTGTTTTGGAATCTTTCCCAAGCTTGGAGCTGAACTTGAGGACTAATAAAGGAAGCCGGATGATATGCCGGGATTATGAGAGTACCGGATACTGAAAGCAAGTGGTCTCTGACAATTTTATCTAACGAGATTGACTCAAAACCGAGTTGGTAATGGCGGTTAACGACTTTGAAAGCAAGGCTGCCCAGGGTAAGGATAACCTTAGGCTTAACGATATTAATCTGACGAGAGACGTAAGGGTAACTTATGGCGAAGGATTTAGCCTCATTATAGTTACCGCTACCCCGAAAAAGATGGCCAGTTCTGGTAAAGATAACGGAAACTGTAAAAAAGACGGTGTCCAAAAGAGTCGGATCGATGGAGTTTAAGGTGTCGATAATGAACTTCTCGGTACGGGAAGAGGCAAAGTGGTCGCGGGAAGGGTCATCGATGTATTTTTTTAGATGAATGTAGGGACCCCAGTCCTGGCCAATAATCATTATTTTGGAATTAACCCGGTTCTCCCAGTCGAACCAACGATTGGGAATTTTGGAAT
>CAZKPQ010000009.1:0-17696 GCA_964554695.1 uncultured Gammaproteobacteria bacterium
AGAGGAGTGAGCTCGCCCTCGGGAAGTGGACGGGCAATTGTCGTACCACCACTCCCGGAAGGGTTACCAGAGAGCAAATGGACGGAACAGGCTCTAAAGGTGCTTCGAGAGAGATATCTTCTTAAGGATGACAATGGAGAAGTAATTGAGTCGCCAGATCAGATGTGCTGGCGGGTAGCCTGGGACGTAGCAGCGGGGGAAGCAAACTTTGGCCGAACCTATGAGGAAGTGATGGCAACGGCGAAGGAGTTCTACACACTTATTGCCAGCCATGAATTCTTGCCAAACTCGCCGACTTTAATGAACGCGGGGAAGAATAATGGACTTCAGTATAACGCGTGTTTTGTTTTGCCGGTTGACGACTCGATTGAAGGAATTTTTGACGGGATTAAGTGGGCAGCAATTATTCACAAAAGTGGGGGGGGAACGGGGTTTGCCTTCTCCCGACTTCGGTCAAGTGGAGCCCGGGTGGGGTCGACCAAAGGGGTAGCGTCAGGGCCAGTGTCGTTTTTGAAGGTTTATGACGCGGCCACGGAACAAATTAAACAAGGAGGGTCAAGAAGAGGAGCAAACATGGGAATGCTTCGGGTGGACCACCCAGATATTTTAGAGTTTATTCACTGTAAGGAAGCCGGAGGAATCACCAACTTTAATATCTCGGTGGCAGCGACAGATGAGTTTATGAAAGCTTACTTTGAGGGAAGAGGTTATGACCTAGTTGACCCAAAAACTAAAAAGATAACCGGCCAACTAGATGCTAGACAGGTAATGGATGAGATAGCGGATGGGGCATGGCGAACGGGAGATCCGGGGATGATTTTTATTGATAAAGTGAATAGTGGAAATGCCAACCCAGTGCCAGAAATGGGTCCCATTGAAGCGACAAACCCCTGTGGCGAACAACCACTTTATCCATTTGATGCATGTAACCTTGGTAGTATCTTCTTAACGTTCTTCATAAAGAAAGAAAACGGGAAACCAAGGGTTGATTGGGAAAAGTTAGAACGGGTGACGAAACTGGCGGTTCGATTTTTAGACAATGTGATTGAGAGAAACCCGCTACCTTTAGAACAGATTAAAGAAACGGTGGAAAAAATTCGAAGGATAGGACTGGGGATTGGGGGATGGGCAGATTTGTTGGTACAACTTGGGATCCCTTATGACAGTGATGAGGCAGTAGAGCTAGCAGAAAAGATAATGAAGTTTATTAACGAGAAGGGACACGAAGCGTCGGAAGAACTGGCAGCGGAAAGAGGGCCATTCCCAATGTGGGGAAAGAGTATTTATAAAGAGGGAAAGCCGATTCGAAACGCGACGGTAACGACGATTGCGCCAACGGGGACGATTGGGCATTTAGCGGGAACATCGCAAGGAATTGAACCGATATTTGCGATTGCTTTTAAACACTACGTGAAGACGAATGCTCTAGAAAGGTCGCTTTACTACTTCAACACGCTTTTTGAAGAAATGTATAAGGACGAAGGGTGGTTTACAGAAGCGGTAAGAGAGAAAATTGCGGTGGAAGGGACGATTGCGCACATTGAAGAGATTCCCGAAGAAGTGAGAAGACTGTTTGTAACGGCCCACGATATTCACCCTGATTGGCATGTGAAAACACAAGCGGCTTTCCAGAAATATACCGATAATGCGGTTTCGAAAACGATAAACATGCCAAACAGCTCAACCCCGGAGGATATTAAAAAAGCCTACCTTTTGGCCTATGAGACCGGGTGCCGAGGAATTACGGTTTACCGAGACGGGTCAAAGGGGATACAGGTTTTGAACTTAGGGACGAAAGAGAAAAAGGTAGGAGAGGCTCAAAAGTCTGAGGGACCAGCGGAAACACCGATTCAGGTAGAAAAGACGGGAAATGGACACACAAACGGGAAGAGCTGGGGAGAGATACCGGCGATGGCAAGCTTGCGGCCGCGACCAACAACGGGACTATCGGGAGTAACTTACCGGACGGAAACACCGCTGGGAGGAGCGTTTATAACGATAAACTCGACCGATGACGGAGAGCCGTTTGAGATATTTATTAACGTGGGACACGGGGGAAGCGATGTGTCAGCTGATGCGGAAGCGATTGGGAGACTAATTAGCATGTCGCTTCGAGTAGCGACAAACGTTAGTCCCTCGGCAATTGCCCTTCAGATTATTGATCAACTCAGAGGAATTGGGGGGCCAAATCCAGTGGGACTTGGGCCAAACCGAGTAAAGTCGCTGGCGGATGGAGTAGCCAAGGCCTTAGAACAACATATGAGAGCCCACCTAGCGGTGAGAAAAAATGGAATAAATGAAGTAGCGGGGCAACTTAAGATTGAGGAACCGGAGGCGACGGGAACACAGATGAAAATAGAAGTTAAGAAAGAAGAAAACACCGAGAAGCGAAAGGATCTTTGCCCAAACTGTGGCGCGGCAGCCCTAGTTTATGAGGAAGGTTGCGGAAAGTGCTACGCCTGTGGATTCTCCAAGTGCTAGAATGGGCCTAACACAAATGGGCCAGAAGATTACCTCAATTAAAAAGGCACAGAAAATAGTAAAGGATTTTACAATTCGAAACGGGTGGGAGGATTTTCCAAACGTAGACAAGTTTGATCATCTGCACGAAGAGTTAGTCGAGATGTCGCAACACATCAGGTATAAGACTCGAAAAGAGGCAGAGGAGTTTGTGAAGAAGAATGGGCGGATATTTGAAGACGGGATAGGGGATTTAACGTTTGCCCTGTGCCGACTAGCTAATCAATTGGGAGTAGACATGGAAAAAGCCTTTAACTTGTCGCAGAAAGAGATTTTAGGAAAGTACGGTAGGGGAAAGGAGACGAATGTTTTACCAGCAAAAAATAGCCCGTACCGAGTTGGAAATAAAGGAAAATCTAGGCGGAGCTAAAAAGAATGACGGTAAAACCCAGCCTTGTCCAGTTTGCGGAACTCCAATAGGCGTAGTGGCTGGCTCAAAGGAAGCAATCTGCAAGAACTGTGGATATAAAGATCCCTGCTGTGAGTAAGACTAGTCGATGAGCTCAAAGTCGATTATGTAAAAGAGATCGTCGTCTCTAATTTCGCGTCCCAGAAAAGCGTAATAGCCACTTAAAACTTTCCGCTGATGCTCCTTTGTCTCGTAAGATTCGTGTTGGTTAAGTTGGGTAACCGGAAGCTTGGCAAAAGTGACAGTTTTGATTTGAGTGAGCCTGGCTTTACCGATGGGCTCGTCAATGTAGTTTTGCCTAACCTGGACAATGTCGCCAACTTTCATCGAAGTATATTTTTCGGAGGCGTAACGAAAGGTCTGGGTTTTTTCTTTGCTTTTGATAAAGGGAATTAGTTCCGGGGCAAAGGTGAGAGCGTTGGCCTCTGAGCCTTGGTGGGTCTTCCAGACTGAGGTTTTCTTTGGTACCCGAAACATATTAGTAGTCTATACCCTTTTTTGCCTGAATGCCTTTTTGGAAGGGGTGCTTCACCTCTTTAACCTCACTAACTAAATCGGCTTGATCGACAAGCCACTTAGGGGCGTGGCGGCCGGTAAGAACAAGATCAGTTTTTGGATGGCTCTTAAGGGCACCGAGAATCTTTTGAACATCTAGCTTGGTAATTAGTTTTCCCTTAAGAGAGCCGAGGAGCTCGTCGAGAATAATAAGGTCAAAAGAGTCGGAAGTTATCTTCTCAAGAGCGGTTTGAACAGCTTGATGGGCTCTAGCAACATGAACCTGACGAGGTTTAGTGTCGCCCATAATTCCAACAAAGCCTGAACCCAAGGCCTTGATTTCAATATTATCAGCCAACTTATTTCTTATAGAAAGACGGGCGCCTTCGGGCCAGGATTCTTGTTTGACGAACTGGAGAATAGAAATCTTTTTGCCCCAACCGGCGGCCCGAAGGGCCATTCCCAGAGCCGCAGTAGTTTTCCCTTTGCCATTGCCGGTATAGATTAATAGCATAGGGAGATTTTACATCTTGAAAATGGTTTTTTAGAGGCGTAAGTTTTGGTTACCTTGATGAAACGATACGCGGTAGTTGATATTGGGACACTGAAAGTGAAGCTTCAGGTAGTGGAGGCAAGTTCTAGGGGAAAGATAAAAACGATTGAACAGTCAAATAATTTAACTTGCCTTGGGTGTCACACAGAAGAGAACAATAACCGGCCAATGCCGGAGAATTTAGAGAGGTGTAGCCAGGAACTTATAAGATGCAAAGAAGTGCTGCAGAAACTAAGAGTGGATGAAGCTAGAGTGGTGTCGACGCATGCACTGCGGGAGATGGGAAAAATTGGAAAAGAAGTAGCCGCGGATCTGGAGAAGAAAACGGGTTTTAAGATCGAGGTTATAAGTGCTCAGGAGGAAGCGGAACTTTTTTACCGGGCGGTTCTGAGGGATTTTAAAAGCGACGAAGACTTTACGATTATGGACGTGGGAGGAGGGAGCGTACAGATTTTAATTGGAAATAAAAAAAACTAAAAAAATACTTTCTTCTTAAAACGGGAACGAGCACACTTTGGGATAAGTTTACGCCCAAACACAAAGCGATGGATTATCCGTCGCGAGAAGAGATAAGGGCGATGACAGAGTATATTCTTCGAGAGATTCAGCCCGTACCAGAAAAGATTGGGACACCTTTAATCTACGGGTCGTCGTGCATTATAGAACTCTTTAAGGGGACCGGAATTAGAGTTAAGACTTATCATGGTTCGCCGTCCCATCCGGTGAAAGCGGAAGTGAAAGAACTTGAGGAGTTTTTAAATAGCGTTTGGGAGATTCCTTATGACACACGAGAGGAGAGATATGTTTCGCCGACGACGAAGTATATGTGGGGGGTTGATAAGGCATTTTTAAATGTAGTAGAGTTAGCTAGGCGCGTAAAGGCGCCTTATATCATCCCGTCTAACGCCAACATTGGCCAGGGATTAATACAGGATTTAGTCGGATAAGAACGAATGTATAAGCCTCGAGGGATTGAAGGAGCAAGATCTTACGAAACTGGGGTGACGATCATTCCCGGTCGGGATTGTCGACAGGCAGTAAGAACAATGGGTAGGGTGCTCCGTTCGGAATACGATGAAGATGTAGCGGTAGTGCCGGTACTTGAAGGTGGACGGGTGATGGGTAACGAAGTGGCCAGAGCGTTGGGAATAGGTCCGAACTTTATTCAGATTTCAAACTATTTGGGGGATGGGCAGAGAGCCGAAAGTCCGAGGCTAGTTAAAGAGCCCGACTATTGTCGGATCGTTGCCAACGGTCAGGCCCGGCGAATTCTCTTAGTGGAGGCAGTAGTGGAGACAAGAAAAACAATCGACAAGGCCCGGGAAGTTATTGCTGATGAAGTCTGGCAGAGATTTGGGGTAGAGGTGCCGGAGTGGGGAGTGGAAACGTTGGTATCAAAATATGAAGGTGACTGGGGTGACTGGAGGATCAGAGCGTCATATCAGGTTAATCCGGGACTGTGGGTGTGGGGGATGGGTTGCGATAGCAACCAGAGGGGAAGGGAGTTAAAAAGGGTAGACGCGATGGTGAGTCCGTTTGCTAAGGAAATTCCCCTGTGGCCGTATGTGAGGCAGCTTTATAGGCCTAATCTTCGAGAAAAACTTCTCTATCTAGTGGGACTCTAGAGCCAGGACGTGCTATTCTAGTGGTGATGAATAATGATGGGAAGTCAGATAGTGGCTCAAGTGGTACTTCTCCGGTAGCGCCCGCTTCAGGGTTACCACCCAGCAATATTGGGCAAAGTGCCGGAGCTGTACAGGTACCAACGCCAGAAGGCGACCAGGTGGCAACAGTAGCGGCTGTGCCGGCACCGCCAGTAGGGCCGGGCGATGGGCGGACAACGGTCCCACCAGTAGCCCCGCCAACGGTACTGCCACAACCAACTGCTCCAGTGGGTGGGCCACGGAAAGAAGCACCGGTAATGGGAAGTGGGGGAGGAGAGACAGTGGTAGCGGCGGAAGCTGATAAGGTAGCAAAGGAAGAGAACGATGAGTACTGGCTAAAGTTTTCGAAAGAGATTGAGGCGGAGAAGGAGGCAGTGGAGGTAGGTGGAATGGAGAAGATTTCGAATGCGGAAGCGGTAATAACGCCAAAATTAGCAGCGGAGATGGGGGTAAAACCCACACCAACGCCAATTTCTCAGCATCAGGGTGATGATTTTACGGTACGGGGAGTAAGCTTAACGGACGATCAGATTACGATGGGAGCTAAGAAGTCGTCTGCATTTAGTTTGAGGTGGCTGGTGGAATGGTTTGTCTACCAACTTCTTAAGGCACATTTCTTGGTAAAACGGGTCCACGGCAAATTTGTCCGGCAGAAGCCCTCGTCCTAGGCTGCCTGGTTCTGCTATCATTAGCACATGGACTTCACTGCCCTAGAGGAACTTTTTCTTAGGCTGCCAGAGATTATCTTTTGGCTTCTAGTGGGAGTGTTGTTTTTGGGGCTTCTAGTAGTGGGAGTGGTTATCTTAGGGTACTTCTTCATCCAGTTTTATAAGTGGCGAAATCGGGAGGAACACGCCTTAGAATATGTGCTTCTCCAAGTGGCGGTACCAAGGGATAACGAGGTGAAGATTGACGCGATGGAACAGTTCTTCTCGTCTCTGTACACCCTATACCGCGGTAAGGCGAACTGGTTTGATTTTGAGTTCTTAAAGATCCAAGAACATGTAGCGTTTGAGATTGTGGCCTTACCGGGAGATATCCGGTTTTACGTATCGGTGCCACAAAAGCAGCGAGAGTTAATCGAAAAACAGATTCACGGAACCTATCCAGGAGCAGTAATCACAGAAGTAGAGGACTATAACATCTTTAGTGAAAACGGGGAAGTTGCCTACGCCAGTTTGAAACTTCGGGGGGCAAACTATATGCCAATCAAGATCTATCGAGACTTAGCGGTCGACCCCTTGTCGCTTATCACGTCCTCGATGGCAAAACTAGCTGAAGGAGAAGGCGCGGTGCTACAGATTATTGTGGCGCCGGCGGCGAATAAGTGGCGGTCTTTAGGGAGAAAGTATGTTTCGAAGACGAAGAAAAATGAAGCGGATCCGGAAAAGGCAAAGTTTAATGTTGACGCTAAAACTCTAGAAGCAGTAGAGAATAAGATTGGAAAGCCAGGGTTTACAACCTCAATTCGAATTGTAGCGAGTGCGCCGACAAAGTCACAAGCAAAACTTATTGTCGACAATATCAAAAGCGCGTTTTCGCAGTTTGCCTCGGACCAAAACGGGTTTTCGGGAGACAAGATCCGGGTACCGAATAACTTTATGACGGATTTTATCTACCGATATCAACCACTTTTTAGAAAGCCGTCAACACTTTCGGCAGACGAACTAGCAACAATATTCCATTTCCCAAATAAAAGTATTGAGACGCCAAATATATTCTGGCTAAACGCTAAACGGGCGCCGGCGCCACAGGAGATTCCATCCGAAGGGGGAACGTACATTGGAACAAGCATTTTTAGGGGACAAGAGAAGGCGGTACATATACTTCCAGATGACCGACTAAGACACGTGTACATTATCGGGGCGACGGGAACAGGGAAGTCGGTTCTAATGACGCAGATGATCCTTCAGGACATTCGGGCGGGGCACGGCGTCTGCTTTATTGATCCACACGATACTTACGAACAGGTACTGGAACTGATGCCCCCAGAAAGGGCAGAAGACGTAATTTACTTTGATCCGTCACAGTCAGAGCGACCATTAGGGTGGAACATAATGGAGGCAAGAACGGAACAAGAACGGCATATGGTGGTAGCCGGGTTTATTGGCCTTTTGTATAAGCTTTATGACCCGCACCAGACCGGAATAGTCGGGCCCAGACTGGAGCACTCGGTTCGAAACGCGATGTTGACGGTAATGGAGGCGATGCCGGAAGGGACGCTGATTGAAGTAATGCGGGTACTTCAGGACCCCGGAGGGTCATTTTTGCAGGAACTACTGCCGAAAGTGACAGATCCATTAGTTAAAAGATTCTGGACGGAACAGATTGCCCAGACGACGGAGTTTCATAAGTCAGAAACCCTAGACTACATAGTGTCGAAGTTCAGCCGGTTTGTTGTGAACAAGATGATTCGAAATATCATTGGGCAGTCGAAAAGCGCGTTTGACTTTAGAAAAGCGATGGATGAGGGGAAGATTGTAATTGTCAACTTGGCTAAGGGGTTGGTGGGAGAGGAGAACTCGAGCTTTTTGGGAACACTTCTGGTGCCAAAGATCCTAGCAGCGGCACTTTCAAGGCAAGATATGGACATGAGCCAAAGAAGGCCGTTTTACCTTTACGTAGACGAGTTTCAGAACTTTGCGACACCGGACTTTGGAGTGATTTTATCCGAGGCAAGGAAATATAAGCTGGCGCTAACTGTCGGGAACCAGTTTATGTCACAAGTAGAAGAAGAGGTAAAGAACGCGATTGTCGGAAACGTCGGAACTATTGTCTCGTTTAGGGTTGGGGTAGCAGACGCCCAGTTTTTAGCTCACCAATTCCAGCCAACATTTAGTGAGGGGGATTTACTTAAGATTGAAGCATTTAATGCGTATGTAAAGACGCTGGTTAATAACGAACCGATGCCGCCGTTTTCGATTAACACTAAGCCTAACTTTGACGAGATTAATGCCAAACGGAATAAGAAAGTGTCACAGATGATTAAGGAACTGTCGAACCTGAAGTACGGCCGAGATATTCGGGAAGTGGAAGCAGAGATTGCGGCCAGAAGCCATTTATATTAATCGATTTTTTGAACATATGATTTGCGCCTGAATCTATCAAGTTTATTCATTGTCCTGACAATTTGGTTTCCCAGAGTTATGGCTTCTTCGAACGATATTGGAGTTGGGTTGTATAGGTCATAGTGAAGAAGTCTGTTTCTGCAGAGTTGGTAAGTGATGTAGATTTCGTCCGGTAAAGTTCGGTCCCGTACGCGATCTTTTAAGTAGTCAAAAATTAGTGGGTAGGCCGATGGATTAAAATACTTACCGACAGGAATCTCGGGGTTACTTTTAAGTCGATCGCGTTTGACAAGATCTAAAGAAGTCGCTAGTTTTTTCAGAGCACCCTCAAAGGCCTTTGCAGCGGGGAGAACCACAAAGGAGTAATCGAAGAAGTCAAGGTTCTCTTCCACTTCTGACAAGGTTCTTATCAGTTTTCTCGAGTCGTCTAGTGTTCTTTCAATGTATAGATCGGAAGGTCGACCTGTGGGTTTCTGGTTTTCCTCTTCTTTGGCCGGACGCAGAAAGTGTGATAACTGTTCTTTGAGGTCTAGGAATGTGTCGCGGGGGTTCATGTTGACTTCTAAGGGTGGGCTCGCTTGGGATCGAACCAAGGACTTCCATCTTATAAGGATGGCGCTACTGCCACTGAGCTACGAGCCCGTTGCGAAATTATACTATTTTCCCATAGTGGTCGCTAAGGGCGTTGATCGACTGGATAATCTGACGCTTCAATGGAGAGTTAAGAGTGTAGATGTTGCAAGTTCCGTGTCCAAAGCTTTTATAGGTGAGTCCAGTCCGTGTGGATTTTTTGACATACGGCTTGCGAAAATTCACTAACGGAACATCAATCAGATTTGACCAATATTGGGTTTCTGTTTCGATTGACATGTCGCTATAGAGATGAAGAAGTACGTGGATTTGCTGGGGATTTATCATTAGAGATTTGGTCATCCAAGCGTAGGCAAACTTAATAACTCTCGGGTCAGAGTTACTAATGCATAGATAGCCGGGAGACACTTTTGTTCCCTCCCCCCAGTAAAGAAAAATGCCTGCTAAGAGTAGTTCCCTATCTGAGAGCGGGAGCCATTGTTTGGAGGCTGTGGCGTAAGCTAGATTTTCTCTTAGGGTTCGCTTTTTTGCCATAGTTTGCCTGTACTTCTCAATTTGTTTCGGACGCTTTGCTTTTATTCTTTCAAGCTGTCTATTCGTGAGTGGATAGCGGTTCAGCCAGACGCTTAAGGTGCTTTTGCTTAATCCAAGCCTAGATTTTATTTCTGAGTACGTTTTTCCTCTTAAGCGGAGCTCTATTGCCCTTCTTCGGTCCTCTCTTCGTGCCATTTTATGAACTAACAACTACAATTTACGTGACATCAATACAATAGTACGAAAAGTTCTTGCGTACAATGGGCACGATCATGTTAAGCGAGGCAAAATGTTGACTGACGTACTGACCACGGCTGACGTAGTAGCAAATCCCATGCGCCAAGGTTGACTTCTCTACTATAGGGTATATAATTCGTACATGGCGACACAAGCTCAAAATAAAGAGTTAGGGGCGAACGAGGTGCTAACGGGACAGGGGTGGGGAGTCAACTTATCTATAGGACAAGTTGCAAAAGCTGGAGGAGTCGTCCTAGGGTCGGCGGAGATCCTTTTCCTCCTCAATGGCTGTACGCCCGGGGAGAGGAATACGACAGTAGGAGTAAGGGGTATAAGGCCAGGTTTAACAGGCGAGACCTCGGAAGATGCGACGGCATCTAGTGGAGAACAGTTGGCACCGGGTCTTTTAATTTGGGACCAATTTAGTCAGATGGGAGCGGATAGGAGTAAACTTCGGGCAATCGATAGTGACGTAAATAGAACCTGGTTTATAGACCCTCATGGACGAGTTTTAATATTCAGTCGAAGTGGCCTGGCAGGTGATAAGTTGCCTAAGCATGAAGCCAAGGGTTGGGTTTGGGAAGCTTATACCGGAGATAGGGGGGTGGATAAGGGGGAGGCTCAGGAAAGAACTTACAAAGGGTTCCCTAGTAGCGATGTCGAAATTCGGACTGGCTTAAATACGGAGGGTCGAGATGGGCATCTAGGGGTTCAGGTGTTTGAGAACAAAGGGGAAGTTTCTGTCCGGATTGATACTTTTACAATTCCTGAGGTAGTAATGGAGGTGGGGCTAGGGGATGCCGAAAAACTGTTAATCTTGGATCCGGCTGCAAGAGAGGCATTCAATGATATGGCAGCGAACTGGCACAAGGCCCAAGAATTAGAGGTAGGAGGGGCGGCGGCGGTAGTACGACTAGAAGGGAAGGCGGATGTAAGTTTACGGCCAGCGACGGTAATTGACCCATCTATTGAGCAAATAAGACGACTCGTTCCTGATTCATTAGAGGAGGGGGCTCTTTACGGCGGGATCTTGATACTGGCGTTCTTACTCTATTTAAGATCTAGAGTTAATAACCATCGAGCTAGCCAGAAACTAGTCGTGGTGGAGCAGTTGAGCGAAGAAACGCAGGAGGCGATTGAAGAGGCATCGGGGGCAGTTGGGGCGATGGAGGTTAGGGTAAAGACGGATTTAGAGGGAGTAAAGGCGACTGTCCAAGCTACTAAAGCTGAAGTTACCGCCCGGGCTGATCAAGCTCATCGGCACTCTCAGGCAGCCATTACGGCAGCTAATAGTGCTATACGGGAGGTAGGGCATGCTAAGGTGGCGCTGGAGAGGGGTACGGTGGCGGCTGAACGGGCTGTTCAGGATAGTAAAGATAGAATCGCCCAGGAAGCAACTCAACAGAGAGCGGCACTTGGAGATTTGACTAAACGAATTGAGGAGAATCGAAGAAAGTAGTGAGGTAGGCTAGAGTTCCTCGAGTTTGACCTTTTCCGTGGGGAGATCCTTGGTGAACTCCAGATACTTTTCGGTAGTTGAGATACGCTTATGGCCGACGAGCTTACTTATGAGGACCGGGCTAGCGCCGGCAGCTAAGTGGTGAGCGATAAAGGTGTGGCGAAGGTCATTTACCTTAGCCCCGGCAATACCGGCAATTTTAAAGTAGCGATCGATAGCGGTTCGAATGTTTCTTATGAGAAGGGGACGGCCGGTTTTTGTTATAAAAAGGGCGTCTGAAGGAACACTGGGGCGGATAGCGAGATAGCGGTCGAGGGCAGATTTAACGGCCTTGTTTAAAGGAACTTCGCGCTCGGGGTGGCCTTCGAGGGCGGGTACCTTAATAAAGTGCTCGGAAACGGAGCTGACGGTGAGAGCTGCCAACTCGCCAATGCGCATGCCGGTTTGGAGAAGAAGTTCGATGACAGCTGAGATGCGGGGGTCTTCGCGGGCAGCGTCTCTTAAAGCCCGATACTCCATCCGAGTTAAGATCCGAGGAGCTTTGGTATCAAATTTAGGGTGACTAATGGCGGCGGCGACGTTGTTAGTGGCAATTTTATTGCCAATTAAAAAGCGATAGAAGGTCTTAATGGAGTTAATTTTTCGAGAGATCGACTTAGGGGTGTAATTTTGAGTGTGGAGAAGGGCAAGGAAATTATTGAGCTCATCGACGCCAACCTCCTCGATCGTTGACCGACCGGCTTTTTTCAAGTAGGCTAAGAGCTGGTCGATATCTTTCCTATAGGCAATGACAGTGGCGGAGGCCTTTTTACCAGAACGGAGGAATTCAACAAACTCGATTAATGATTGATCTAGGCTCATAGTCTTATAGATAATACCATCAATTATAGGGATGCGCAAGCTCGAAGATAGCTTGATAGAACTGGCTATAAGTTAAACAACTATGGAAGATAAGCGACAAACACTGAGACTAGGAATAATAATTCTGTTTATCTACCTAATTATCTCCTCCAGCCGAGAAATTGTGAGCCTATGGCAGGCTCAGGAGAAGATAACATCCCGCGAGAAAGCTCTGATGGCCCTTCGAAAGGAAAGAGAGGAACTCTTGAAAAAGACTGCCGAAGTGAGTTCGGAAGAATACGTGGAAAGGGTAGCCAGGGATAAGCTAGGGTTAGCTAAACAGGGGGAAGAAACCATAGTGATTGCTCCGGAACTATTGGTGGACAAGGTGGAAGGAAATCCTGAAGGAACAGAGGCTAACTGGGAGAAGTGGTGGAGGTTATTGTTTTAGTGCCAGGGGAGAGAATCGGACTCTCAACCTTGGGGTTATGATTCCCACGCTCCACCATTAAGCTACCCTGGCGATAACGCCATTTTAGCAAGGTTGTGCTTTGAGCTCAAGTGAGGTAAAATCTAAGGACAAGTTAATAAATCAACGCGGGGTAGTGTAAAGTTGCATGGAAGGCTCATAATCTTCCGGACCTGGTGCGACTCCAGGCCCCGCAACAAGACTAAGGAGCCAAGGGGCTCCTTTTTTAGTACGATTAAGAAGTGGGGAGGAAGAAGTCTTTAAATCGAGCAGAGCTAGTCCAGAGGGGAATTCCGTTAATTTTCTTTCCCGGGCTGGTTCTGGCTTCAATTTTAGGCTGGAACTGGGTTAGGGGATTAGAACTTCTAGATAAAAGTGGTGGCTATAAAAATAACGAGATTGTTTTTCCGGAGAAGGCGAAAGTAACGAAAGTATTAGATGGGGATAGCTTTGAGATTGGCAATGGCCAGACGGTCCGAATGGTCTCAATTGATGCACCAAACCGAGGGGAGAAGGGGTACGAAGAGGCCGCAGAGTACCTAGCGCTTTTAATTGATGGGGAAGAGGTAGAAATAGAATACGATACGTACCAAGAGGATAAGTTTGGAAGACTTTTAGGGTATGTGTTTGAAAAATGCAGCCGGTCAATAGGCTGTCAATCGGGCAGGAGACTAGTGAACTGGGTAATGATCAAAAAGGGCTACGCGAAGTTTGTCAGATATGAAGACCGACGAAAACTGAAATACGACGCGCTACTAGAGGCGGCGGGAAAGTAGACTATAATTGCGGCATGAAGGGAGAAGTCCTGGCGCCACAATCGTTCAGGGCGGATGGACAAGAGGTAACATTTAGTAGGCTTCACCAAGTATTTAGCCAGTCACCTGGGGGAGAGGCGTGCAGGCGTGAGGTGCGATTTGGAACGTTTGCTGAGCCTTTCCGTTTAGAAGCAAGACTGCGGGAAGTTATAGGTGACGATATTGATGGCCTAGCCCATCACTGGGTGACCGTTTTAGTTACAGAGGAGTTTCTACGACACTCGCCGCCGGAGGAATTTAATGAGCGGGAAAGAGAACTACTACTTTTGACAGCGGTTACCCATGACTGGTGCGAGTGGAAGCTAAGAGATGTGTCACTGCCAAAGAAAACCGCGAAGTATTTAAGACGGGAAGGAGTAATTAACGCAGCGATCGGGAAAAGGCTTTTCCCAGGCGAGGAAAATAGGGAGCTACAGGAGCTTATCCGGGAGGTGTCGTGCGAAGTATTAAATAGGAAAGATACTAAACTTGGGAGGGCGTTTAGTGTAATTGAGCAGATTGGGTATTTTAAGACGGGGATTCGAGCTTGGGAAGCGGTCTTAGGTGGGGAAACCGCGTCGGTGAAGGAAGAAACGATGCTGTTGTGGCTAGCAAGCCGGGTGGTGCCTTTTCATTTAGGAATCCTTTTAGGAGAGGCGGGAAAGTATGCGGGCGTCCGGGCGGTTCTTCAAAAAAATAGTGAGGGGATTGGGAAGTTTTTTGAGAAGTTTCCAAAGGAGATTTACGAGCAGGAATTTCCAGAACAAGGAGAAGGGGAGAGGGCCTGGGAAACATTTGAAGCTAGTCAAAAAGGGTGGGAGATGTTTATTTGAGGCGACACTGACGGGCTCTTACAAAACACATAAGCGGTTTTGGTAAGAAGAGGTAATGAAAGGTCGAGTTCGGTTATGGCTTCTTCAGAAAAGAGCGGCGGAAGGAACTAAAGGGGAGGGTAAACCTGCCATTGGGCAAGGCTCGGAGAAAGAGAAACAGGCGGTGGCTCTAGGCGATCCGAAGCCACTCGAAGAGATTGCAAAAGGAGCTAAGGAGCTTTACCGAGTTAGAACGATTTTTCCGTTTGATTTTTTCCCAAAGGATTTGGTGATTGATGAGTACAAAGTGAGCATCATCTACCGATACTTTTTTTGGTCGGAGGAAGTAATAAGTATCTATATCAAAGATCTTGGAATAACGCTTGGGGTGGGACTACTATTTGCATCACTTAAACTAAGCGATAAACGAATGCTTCTAGAAGAAGGTAAGCAAGTATTTGACCTGAATTTCTTTTGGAAGGAAGAAGCCAGAAGAGCAAGACGGATAATTCAGGGACTAATAATAATGCATGAGCAGAAGGCGAAGGTATCGCCGGAGGCCACACCGGAAGAAGTGCGGGCTCAAGCAGAAGAAATTGGCCGATCAAGGGAGCGGGGAGTTTTTGAATAGGAGTGATAAACTAGGGATGTGAAGATCTTAATTAATCTTCTTGTTTCTGGGTTGGCTGTCTTTGTAGCGGCATATGTCCTGCCGGGGGTGAAAGTAGATTCATTTTTAACGGCAGTAGTGGTAGCAATAGGGCTTGGAATAGTAAACGCAATTCTTAAGCCGATTTTGGTTATTCTAACTCTGCCGATTAGCCTAGTGACCTTGGGCCTTTTTACGCTAGTTATTAACGCAGCTCTGGTTTTGTTAGTAGCAGCAATTGTTCCCGGATTTACGGTGAGCTCTTTTTGGTGGGCTTTGGCATTTAGCTTAGTAGTTTCGGTAGTAAGCTGGTTTTTGCAGAGTCTGTCAAAATAGAGTGAGGTCTAGACAAAGGGGTATCGGGGTGTCGATGATGAAGTAGAGAATAAAAATGGCCGAAACAACAACTGCCACACCAGCGCCAGTCGTCGGAGAGCTTACCCAGACGCTTGATCAGGCTAGGGTAGACGCAGCTCGTAGGAATGCTGAATTCACGTCTCAACAGCAGACTAGACTAGAACGAGCGGTTAATAAGATGGGGGAAGATGCTTTTGTGGCAGTAATAAGCGAAAAGGTATTTGGGATAACCCCAGAGATGACTAATGATCAGGCCAGTGAGGCAATGGGAAAGCGGGTGGAAGAGGCGATGGCACGAGCAGAGCAGGGGAAGGCGACCCTCAAGGATAAGCTTGTTATCCAAGGGCTCGACGCAATCGGTGAGGCGATTGGCAAAAGCATGGCAGGTGCCCTCTTTGGTGTTAAGGGCTGAGCCTCGTTAATCTAACGAGGTAATAGGATCATTAAGAGTTAAAGGGTTTGCAAAGTGAGCCTACGAGTGAGATACTCCTCGGCATGACTAGGGGCTCAAAACTCCAGAAGGAAACGGGCGAAAATAGGGGAGAAGTAGCGCAGTCTTCGCCAAGAAGGGAACTGAGGTGCTTTCTAAGCGGAGAATTGGCTGATCCAAAAACCTGCGCGGCGGTTTGTAGTTTTTTTAAGCGGCCGCATTGTCGCGGAGCCTGTCAGGCAGAAGAAGTGCTGGGGAGAGTTGACAAGATGAAGTGATCTTTGTCATTTTAGAGGGAGAAGAATATAATAGGCCTATAAAGGCGTTGATCCGGAAGGTTGGAGACGGGGAGCTAGCGCAAAAGTATGCGCCGGAGGCGAACCGTAAAGACTGGCAGCGTATTTCCGAATCGGAGTACGAACGAGTTATAAAGCAAGGTGGCACCGCGAGAAACCTCGCCCTTGGTATAGTAAAGACACTATACTAGAGGCGAGGTTTTTTATGAATAAAAAAAGGATACTTACGGGAGATCGTCCGACAGGTCGAATGCACCTGGGGCATTTCGTGGGCAGTTTGAAGAATAGAGTGAGGCTACAGGATGAATATGAGCAATTTGTAATGGTAGCCGATGTTCAGGCGCTAACAGATAACTTTGCGAATCCGGAAAAGGTAAGAGATAGTATCCGGGAAGTGGTACTAGATTATCTTGGGGTTGGCATTGACCCAACTAAGACAACGATTTTTATCCAGTCATTGGTGCCAGAGATTGCAGAACTTACCGTCTATTACCTTAACCTAGTAACCCTTGAAAGGGTGCTTCGAAACCCGACGGTTAAGGATGAAATAAAACAGAAAGGTTTTGGTCAAAACATACCGGCGGGGTTTGCTATGTACCCGGTGTCTCAGGCAGCCGACATTACTTTTTGTCGCGCGAGCTTGGTGCCAGTCGGTGAGGACCAGTTGCCGATGATTGAACAGACAAGGGAGATAGTGAGGAAGTTTAATAGTTTGTACGGGGAGGTGTTGGTAGAGCCGGAGGCGTTGGTAGGCGAGGTAGCGCGTTTGCCGGGGACTGATGGTCAAGCGAAGATGAGCAAAAGCTTGGGAAACGCAATTTACCTAGCCGATGAGGCTAATGTGGTGTCACAGAAGGTAAGTAAGATGTATACGGACCCTAATCGCATCCACCCCACGGATCCGGGAGAAACAAAAGGCAACCCGGTGTTTGCCTATCTAGAGGCTTTTGATCCAGATAAAGAAGCAGTCGCGGAATTTGCCATGAGATATCGGTTGGGAACGGTGGGCGATGTTGAGGTTAAGAAATATTTGGCCCAGGTTCTCAATTCCTTACTAGAACCTATTAGGAATCGAAGGGCGGAGTATGAGAGGAGGCCGGAGGAGGTTGACCGGATAATTACCGAAGGCACAAAGAGAGCGAGAGAAGTGGCGGCAGAGACGATGGAGCTTGTACGAGCAGCCATGAAGATAAATTATGATTTTATAAGGACATGACCAAGCCGATTGTTAATTTTTCAGATTTCCAAAAATTAGATTTACGAGTAGGGGAAGTGGTAGAGGCGCAAAGAGTTGAGGGAAGCGAGAAATTAATAGAGATGCGAGTTAACTTTGGCGAAGAAGTGGGCGAGCGGACGATCTATGCTGGAATTGCCATGTGGTACGAACCTTCGGAGTTAGTGGGACGAAAATTAGCATTTGTGGTTAACTTAAGCCCCAAGACATTTAAAATTGGAGAGAGAGAATACGTAAGCGAGGGAATGCTTCTAGCGGCAGGAGGGGAGAGGGCGCATCTTTACC
>CAZKPQ010000010.1:0-17627 GCA_964554695.1 uncultured Gammaproteobacteria bacterium
GGTTCCCTAAAACTACCTTCTCCCCCTCAACCACTCCCACAACTCCGTGCCCGGCTATCGCTTCAAAGGATTTTACCTGCGGCAGCTCCATCCCGCTTGCCCTGCTCAAAATCGCTTCCGCCAAACTGTGTTCCGATCCCTTCTCTAATGCCGCCGCCTTCCTTAACAGTTCCTCTGGCGACTTAACCTTCTCTCCGCCTGTTACTACCAGGTCCGTTACCTCCGGCTTACCGTGAGTTAGGGTCCCGGTTTTATCAAAAATGATCGCCTTTATCTTCTGGGCCATCTCTAAAGCCTCAGCGTCCTTAACTAAAATTCCACTTTGTGCCCCTAACCCTGTTCCGACCATAATTGCTGTTGGTGTTGCCAGTCCCATCGCACAAGGACAGGCAATAATAAGGACAGCGATCGTGTTTAAAAGAGCGAACAGAAATGCTCCCTGCCCTCCAAATACGTACCACACCACAAACGTCAAAATCGCCAGAATTATCACTACCGGCACAAAGTACGCTGAGATCGTATCAGCTAGCCTTTGAATTGGTGCCTTGCTTCCCTGAGCCGCCTCAACTAGCGAAATTATCTGGGATAGCATCGTTTCCGATCCTACCTTTGTCGCCTTCATCAGAAAACTCCCCGACTTGTTCATTGTTGCCCCAATTACTATATCTCCAACACTTTTATCTGCTGGAATACTCTCTCCCGTCACCATCGACTCATCAATCGATGAATCGCCTTCGGTTATTATGCCGTCTACCGGAATTTTCTCCCCTGGTCTAACCCGAAGAATATCCTCCGCTTGCACTTCCTCAATCGGAATATCTACTTCCTGTCCGTCCCGGATTACCCTGGCCGTCTTCGCCGCGAGCCCGATTAACTTTTTAATCGCCGCCGATGTTCCCGCTTTCGCTTTCGCCTCCAAGAACCTCCCCAGAAGAATTAGGGTTATGATTACTACCGATACGTCAAAGTAAGGCATTGGCTCAATCCCAATTGAGGCCACAATATTCGGGAAAAACGTCACAAACACCGAGTACCCAAACGCGACTGATGTCCCCAAGGCAACTAGAACATCCATATTCGCTACTCGGTTTCGAATTGCTGGAATGGCCGCCCGGTAAAAGGTCCAGCCGGCCCAAAATTGAACTGGAATTGCCAGAAGTAACTGGGTTAATGGGTCACGTAAAACCTCGGGTGCAAATTCCATCAGTCCCGGAAAGCTCCCCCAAACAATAACCAAGCTATAAATTACTCCAAATGTTACTTTCGTATGTAATTTAGCCAGCTCTTCATTTTTCTCTTTTTCGACTGCTTCTGTTGAAGTCAACGCTTCATCAATCATCGCCCTGTACCCCACCTTGGCCACCGCCGACTTTAAGCTGTCGTCGGTAACTTTACCTTCCTCATACTTTACTGTTGCCTTCCCGGTTGCCAAATTCACAGTAGCCGCAGCCACTCCCGAAACTCTCCCGAGCGACTTCTCAAGGACATTAACGCACGAGGCACAGTGCATTCCCTTAATTAGAAATGATTTGGTTGTCATTTAGCTATTAATTTTCCGTGGAACATATTCATCCCACAGGAAAACCGGTACTCTCCTGCCTTTTCGGGCTTAACTTCAATACTTTCCGTCTTACCAACTGGTAAGAACTTTCGAATTTTAAAGTCCCAAAGGATTACTTCTTCCAGGCAGCTTGATGGATCCCGTCTTACAAAGTTAATCTTTGTCGTTTGTCCAACCGGCACGACAATTGTCTCCGGCTTATATCCCCCATCAACTAAAATCTCAATTTCTCCCTTGGCCTCGACTTGCTCCTCTTTTCTCATTAAAAAGTACCAGTAAACAAAAACCGCCGAGGCGGCCCCAAAAACAATCACTAAGATTTTGTCGATTGATAAAATCATCGCTTTCTCTTCTCAAAGACACTCATCACCTCTGAAATTGCCTTGTCCCCTTTACCCGACTTAATATCTCCCGCTACACAAGTCGCTAAATGATTTTTAAGGATCAAGTTATCTGTTTGGGCTAATGCTTCCTGAAGGGCCTTCGACTGATGAAGAACATCAATGCAGTAGTCACCACTCTCCACCATGGCAATTACCTTTTTCAAGTGCCCCAAGGAAATCTTTAACCGGTGCGAAATCCTATCCTGAGTGGTTTTAGGTTGATACATCTTAAATCCCCCTAGGGGGGATATTACTACTTAGGCCTAACCCCTGTCAAGTCCGGTCTCTACTTCTGGAAGTTAAAGCTCCTATTGAGCTACAATTCTGATCCTGGCCTGGTCTAAAACCCCCGTCGAAATCGTACTCTTCATCTGGACTTTATAAGTCTTCGTTCCTTTTGACAGTGTTACTGGTGCCGATAAAAACTGCGTCGCCGCTGAGCTGGTCTTCACTTCACTTCCCCAAAAGATCGCCGGCGTCGTCGAGTCAAACAGTCTGGCCGAGACTTCGCCCGAGCTTATCTTCATAAACACTTCAAAGTAGGCATTCTTTATTGTTCCATAACTTCCCGCATCAAAAGTCGCCTGAGCTGTGTTAACATCCGCCCAGTCGCTTCCGGCCGAAATTGAACCGTTCCCGAGTGGCACAAAAAACTCCCCTCCCGTCGACTGAGGCGCTGGCGCCGGGGTCGGACTTGGAGCCGGAGCCGGTGCCAAAACGGTTGTCCGAATCGACGCCGTCGCGCTTCTAATCAGACTAACGCACGATGTCGGGCACGAAAGATCCGTTAGTGGTATTGGCGCTAGTTTTGGTGCAGTATTTGCACCCGAAGGGGACGCCGATGTCGTATATAGCCGACTACCAATAAGCTTAAAGCTTTCCGCAAGTGTCCCAGTCCTTCCTTTTAAATCTACAAGCTCATTTCGCTGCTGAACTAGAAAGTAATCTAAAAGTAGGAGATTTCCCACTACTAGTAACCCAACGAATCCAAAAACAAAGTAGAAGAGTCTTTGCATGGGCAGTAATTTATCTTAGCGGTTTTCGCGAAGTTTTACACCCTCCCCTGTATCGACAACCTCATACCCTTTTTCGAGGATCTCTCTTCGGAGCAAGTCAGCCTCGGCAAACTTCTTTTCTTTTCGAAGTTCCTCTCTTTTCCTAAGAAGTTCGCTTACTTCCTCGGGAACCCGACCCCCATCCAGCACTTTCTTATGAGCCGCCTCTAACCGAAGGCCCAAAACCCCATCAAAGCTATAGACGGTTGCTAGCTTGTCTTCTGCCGATACCCCTCGATCGTCAACCAGTTTCCACATCACTGCCAATGCTTGTGGCATATTTAAATCCTCACTGACTATTTCTTTAAACTCGTCCAAATAGTTTTTTACCACTCCCCCCGTCCGGGGGGCTTGTTCCTTAAGTTCACTAACTTTTCCATAAAGCCGATTGAGAGCATTACTAGCTGCCTCTAATGCCGTCCAGGTAAAGTTAAGTTGCGATCGGTAATGGCCGGTCAAATAAAAGTATCTTAGGGCTAACGGATTAAAGCCTTTCATGGAAATATCGCTTATTGTGTAGAAGTTTTTTAAGGACTTACTCATCTTCCCTCCATCAACCATCAAAAACTCCCCATGCACCCAGTACTTCACAAATTGCTTTCCCGTTTTCGCTTCTGACTGGGCGATCTCATTCTCGTGGTGAGGAAACAGTAAGTCTTTTCCCCCTACGTGAATATCAAACTGCTCCCCTAAGTTGTCTTGGCTCATGACCGAACACTCAATATGCCAGCCCGGCCTCCCCCTCCCCCACGGCGACTGGAAACCTTCCGGTTCGCCTTGCCCGACACTCTTCCACAGAGCAAAATCAGAAATGTTTTCCTTGGTGTACTCATCTGACAAAACTCTGGTCCCACTTTTTAAATCCTTTGGATCAAGCCCAGAAAGTTTTCCATAATCATTGAACTTCTCAACTTTGAAATAGACCGACCCATCCCCTTCGACATACGCAAACCCTTTACCTATTAGGTCCTCAATGTAACCTATCATCTTTGGCACATACTCCGTAGCAAATGTGGTTACATCAACCGGCGCAATGTTCAGTTTCTCTAAGTCCTCAAAAAAGATTCTTGTAAACTCTTTTGAAAATTCCCGAATTGGCAATCCCTTTTCTTTTGCTCCCTTAATAATCTTATCGTCAATATCTGTGATATTTCGCACTGTTTTCACTTTATATCCCAAGTATCGAAGAGTTCTTGCCAGTAAATCCGAAAGCGTCATCGTCCGGAAATTTCCGATATGTTGGTAGTCATAAACCGTCGGCCCGCATGTATACATGCCTACTTGGGCAGAATTCATTGGTTCAAATTCTTCGATTGCCTTCGTCAGTGAATTAAAAATTCTCATATCTTAAACTCCACAAATTTATATGGGTAGTCCTTACTTAATTCTACTTTATGGTACCACTCAAAGTGCTGCCACAAGAGAAGTATCCCTAACGATAGCCTAAGTCCCTTTCCTAGTGCCTGGCTCTTATGTGCCCTCGCCGCCCGCCATTTCCTCTGCCACTCCCAAATCCCTAAGGTCAGCTTGTACTCCGGTTTAGAAACATATCGCCGAAGCTCTTCTCGCACGATCTTGGTTTTTATATATTCCGATGCCGATGTCCAGAAAAGTTCTATCTCCTTAAAAGATTTTACTAACTCTCTTACACCAAGCGACAAGCTGATGTGATCCGGATGCCCCGACAACCCAGTTAAATCATATGTGACAATTATCCCCGGTCGATATTTCCTAATGGCTTCCTCCACAAACACTAGCCAACCTTCTTTTTGTTCCCGAAGTTTCCCATCATCAAAGTCACCAAGAACTAATTCGTCAACTTTTAGGATCTTCGCTGCCTTTCTTAATTCTTTTTCTCGAATCTCTTTCGTTGAATTGTCGTTTGGATGAACATGCATCTTTCCCGCTCCCCCCTTGGTCAAACAAACGACTACCGTTTTATAACCCAGCACTTTTGCTGTTAGAAGAAGTCCTCCCGCCGCCATCGTCTCATCATCCGGGTGCGGGTAAATCGCCATCAGAACCCTCCTTCCACTATATTCAGCTAAATATTCCTTCAGGTCTATCATCTTATCTTTGCCATTAAAAAACCCGCTTTCGCGGGAAGATCAAAGTAAGCCTCCGACACTTCCTGTCGGCGCTACTTTGACCAAACTAAACAGCACGATCTTTTCACTCTAAGCTATTCTAGCAATCCCCTACCGTCTAAGTCAATCGCTTAACCTACTAGGTCTCCTCCGCGCGCTTCCCCTGTCGACTTGGCATTTCGCATCATTCGGGAAACCGCGCCGGGATCCAACTTTGGCTTTTTCTCCCTCGGCATCGCTGGTCCCGCCCCTGGCAACGTTACCTCTTCCCCCTCTTCGCCACTTTCCTTCATCCGCTGTTTTTCAAGTTCTGCTAAAAGTTGCTGCTTAAGCTTCTGCTTCTTTAGCGTATCTAGTTCCCTTATCTCTTGCTGTAAGTTCCGAAGCATTGGTTTCGTAGGAGGTGGTTTTCCAGTCACCGGATCGACTTTCGCTTTCGGCCCACTATGCTTCTGCGCCCCTTGCTCTAACTGTTGTAGCCCCTGGTTTGTGTTACCCGGTCCAGCATTCCCTATAATTTGGGACTTCGCCGAGGCGAGAAGCTTTTTTGGTTCAAGCTTAACCTGCTTCGTTACTGCCCCTACCTGTTCCCCAAACTCATCCTTAAAATCAGAGATTAACTGTTTCACCTTACCAGTATAGCTTAACTCTCAGAGCCTCTGCCACTACGCCAGGTTATGAGAAAACAACGCTCCGCTCAATTCTTTCCTCACTTTCGGAGACGCGGTTACCCGTACTCCACCCAGTTCCGACAGCAACAGATAAAAAAGTACTTGATGTGGCCCAATTCCTTTTGTTGGCTCAATCACGATCGGCTTCCCAAATTCCTGATCCACCGGCCGGTTAGTCCACATCGGCAGACCACCGTGCCAAACCCGAAGTCGGCCATCACCGTCTTTTCTGAATTGAAAACTAGCTAGACCGTCCGGCGACAGACTACTTTCCTCCAAAAGGCCATTTCCCCTTACCCCGACCTTCCGTCTGTGCTCTCTGTGGCCCTCCACAACCGTCTGCAAACTAAGCTCCTCCGATCCCATTCCCATAACTATCGCGGTCAACTGCTCTTCATGGCTAACCCTTCGTACTTCCGGTCCCCTCAGGGTCAAAAACTCAATCACTGGGAAGCCAGGCTGGCCCCCCCTTGGAACGGCTTCATACCTAACTACCGCTACACTCACATCTGGTGACCACATTTTCTATTCCCGAGCTAGGCAGTTTTTAAATTTAAATGTTTGCGTCTTTGTATCTAGCTCCCCCTCGGCTCCGATTGGAATAACAATCTTCGGTGTTTCGTGACCAAAATCAACATCCCAGAGAATTGGAAAGTCATAGGCCCTGGCCATCTGTAGAAGGACATACTTTAACTCCGGTACCCCGACGTACCCGCCCTCCTCGGAAACATCGGTCAGTTTCCCAACCACCATTCCTTCACATTTCTCAAACAGCCCAATGTTTTTAAGGTGGTAAAGATTTCTAATAATCTCGTTATAGGAATCTTCGTACTCTTCCCAAAAAAAGATTATCTTTTGATCTTTTAGTCTTGGAAAGGGATCGTATTGCGTTCCTAAAACTGCACACACCGTGTCCAAGTTTCCCCCAATTAACATTCCTTTCCCTTTGCCGTGTCGCAGGACCTCCCATTTGCTATATGAATCAATCTTTTCCTGCTTCTCCTCCGTCAGGGTGCTCCAAACATGCCGCAAGGTATATTCGTGCTCCCTTCCTAAGGCTGCGCCGTTTGGTCCATGGAATGTCACCATGTTGGCCTTTTCAAGAAGAGCTAGCTGAAGAATCGTCGCATCCGAGTAACCCATAAAAATCTTTGGGTTTTTGGAAATGGCTTCATAATCTAAAAGGTCAAGTATTTGATCCGCCGCAAACCCCCCAATCCCCATTACAATTGCCTTTACTTCCGGATCCGAAAAGGCCGCGTTTAAATCAGCCGCCCGATCTTCAATAGTCCCAGCCGTGTAGTCCCCAATCTTATAAAAAAGGTGTTTTCCGAGTTTAAGTTTGTATCCCAAGCCCTCAAGATACGTTCTCGTCATTGTTACATCTTCCTTATCAACTGGTTCCGATGGAGCCACTAATGAAATCGTGTCCCCGGGGGAAAGTCTCGGTGGACAAACCGGAGTAATCATGATGAAATTTTAGCCCATACTAATGGTCCAAACAACCCTTACAATCCTCTAGGCCGTCGTGAAAAAACGATTTTTACGCTCTAATATTTTTCACAAGAGATCAAACTGGAGCAATTTTACTCTAGGACACCCTAGACCTCTCGCCGGCCTTCCAGAGCCCGGAAGAGTGTCGTTTCGTCAGCGTATTGCAAATCCCCACCGATAGGCAATCCCACCCCGAGTCCACTTACCTTAACGTTCTTTTTTAGTTCTTCGATCCGTTTGACAAGGTACATTTTAGTCGCCTCCCCTTCCATCGTCGGATTCAGGGCTAAAATCACTTCTTTTACTTCTTCGTCTGCCTCTTTTACCCGGTCTAGAAGTTCATTAATAAATAGTTCGTCGGGACCAATGTTTGCTAAGGGATTAATAATCCCGTGCAAAACGTGATAAACCCCTTGATACTTCCCGGTTTTCTCGAAGCTAAAAACGTCTAAAGCGCTCTCCACTACCAAAATCGTCGACTTGTCTCGCTTCAGGTCCTGGTCAATCTCACAAACCTCTTCCTCGGCTATATTTTTGCAGATCTTACAACGAACAATCCCGCTCTTTAGGCCACCAACTGCTTCGGCTAACCTTCTCGCCTCCCCTTCCGGAGCCTGGAGGAGATAAAACGCTAACCTCTCAGCCGTTTTTGGTCCAATCCCCGGTAGCCTAAGAAACGCATCAATTAGGTTCTGAACCTGCTTTGGAAATCTCATTTAGCCCCCTTGAGGTATCTACTCTTTAAAAGGATCTATGAGAGAGTCAAGATAGGGATTTACTGACCCCCACCCACGCCTCCCATACCGCCTGACAGTTGTTGCAGCTTGGACGCTGCTACCATCTGCGATTTATACAAGGCTTCACCTAAGGCTGCCTCAAGTTCATAGTCTCGAACCCCGTCCCAAGATACTTCAAGCACTTTTTGATCCCCGGTTAGAACGATTTTTAGTAACCCCTTCTGCGTCTGTTTCGTTACCTCAACCCTTTCCGCCGCCAACTGCGACTGAATCTGTTGGGCCGTCTTTCGCATCTGGTTAAGATCTCCTAGTTGTTTAAATCCATCCATTAGTCCCATAACTTCACCCCTTTCTCCTTCTAACTATGTTTATTCCCAAGCTCAAATTTAATCTTTATCTTCCTGCCCATTATATCAGAAACAACCTCTTCCAATATCCGTCGATTCTTGTCTTCCGACAGCCGGTCCTTATGAAACTTATAGAAAACTTCTAGGGTCAGGTCATTTCCTGAAAGTTCCTTTGGTCGACTTGCCCGAAGAAGCGCCACTAGCCCGTGGTTAAGTCTTTTTGTTTTTGTTAGAACCTCTTCCCATTTGCCACTAACCTCTTCTACCCCGACTTTCGCTGGCTGCAATTCCGCTTCCTCCACCTTTTCCCCCTTTTCCTCCTTGATCAAAACTTTGGTGCCATCCTTTGGCTTCTTTTCCACCGTTTCGTCCTTTGGTAATCCTTTCTCGGTCTTAACTTCCTCCCCTTCTTCCTTCTTCTGCCCACCACTCGCCCTCTCTTCCCCAACAAAACTCACAATCGCTATCTCAAGTGGTAATTGCGGCACCGGACTTTCTCTAAAATTTCGCACCGAGTCCATGAGAAGCTCTAAAAGCCTTCTGGTTTCTATCTCGCTTAATTTAATTTCCCCTTTCCCATCTATAACTCCTTTTTGGATAAGAAGATTGTCTCGAAGAAGAAGGATTAGGCTATTCACCAGTTCGCCGACTTTTCCACCCTCGTTTGCGTAACTATTCACCGCTTCAATTGCTCCTTTAGTCTTTTTTCTTACAATTTGTTCCAAAATTACCCGAGCACTTTCGTTAGCAGACATGGAGAACAGCTTGTCTGTATGCTCCAAGGTTATGCTGGCACTCACTTGGGCCAGCTGCTCAAGGAATTTTGTTGCATCCCGCATCGATCCCCTCGCTTTCAAGGCAATTAAATCTATAACCCCTTCTTCAACCTCTAATTTTTCTCCCGCTACAACTTTTTTAAGTGATTCCTTGATCTCACCTACTGTTGGTTGCCCAAAATCATAAACTAAACATCTCGAAATAATTGTCTCTGGCAATTTTTGAACATCTGTTGTCGCCAAAACAAAAATTACATGCGGTGGGGGTTCTTCAAGTGTTTTTAGGAGTGCATTAAATGCGCTCGTCGACAGCATATGCACCTCGTCAATAATATAGACTTTATATTTTCCCTCCACTGGGGCCAGCTTCACTCTTTCCCGAAGTTCTCGAATGTCATCTACCCCAGTGTTTGACGCCGCGTCAATCTCAATTGTGTCTAGCGACCGCCCCTCGGCAATCGCCTTGCACGACGAACACTCGTTACACGCCTCTTCTCCTTTTTTCCGTTTCTGGCAGTTAACCACTTTGGCAATTATTCTTGCAGTTGAGGTCTTTCCAACTCCCCGGGTTCCAATAAGAAGATATGCATGGGAAAAGTTATTAGAAAGAAGCGATTCCCCTAAGCCCTCACGAATCCTCGTGACATCAATCTCGCCAACCGTTTGTGGTCGGTACTTAAGGTAGTACATCCCGAAGCTCCAAAGTTATTAAATAACTACACTACTCTTACCCTGCTATTCTATCAGTCGTGGTGTTCCCCAAGAAGATGCAAAACTCCGTGTCTAACCAGCTCCACAATCTTCTCATTAATCCGCATGTTATCCCTATTCGCCTCTTCCTGAGCTAGGGGGTAACAGACAATTACATCCCCCAAAACCAACACCCCTTCTTGGCTCTCCACAAATCCTTTAACGTTTTTTCCGGTCGCGAATGCAAACTCCGCCGTTTCATCTGCAAGCGGAAACGAGAGCACATTATGCGGCTCTGTATCTCCTAGATACTTCTCCGCCAACTCCCGGCTCTTTCTAGTCCCACAAACAAGAACCGACACTTCGGTGTCCGAGCTTACCCTCCGCTCTTCAAGAAGCGCCTTTACCCCATCCTTTATCATGGGCCTTGAAATCGGAAACTTCGAGTCGGCCGAAATCAACACCCTAACCATTTAGTTTTCGTAGCAGCTGGGCAACCACTCCTCCATCCGCTTTACCGTTAAACTTTTCCATTGATAGCTTCATGAGAGTTCCAAAATCCGCTCCCGGATTAGCTTCGAGTATCGCCTTTAGCCCTTCAGTAATCTCATCCTCGTTTAACTGCTTGGGGAGGTAGGACTGGATAATTACCAACTCCTCTTGCTCCTTGGCTACCAAGTCGGCTCGTCCTCCCTTTTCAAAGCTTTCAATCGACTCCCGATGCGCTTTTAGTTGTTTAGCAATAACGCTCCTAACGTCCTCGTCCGTCAAGCTCCCACCCACACTCGGCGGGTATTTAGCAATCTCGAGCTTTTGGATTTCTCCCAGAAGAAACCTCAGGGTCTCGACCTTTCGTTTGTCCCCCGATTTTTGGCTAGCTACCAAATCTTCCTTAAGTTGGTTAAGAAGCATACCGTCTTCTTCCTCCTCTTTTTCGAGCTAAAGCTTGATTCTTCCTCTTCGTTGACGGCTTCTCGTATCGGTCCTTCTCCCGAAGTTCATTTAAGATATCTTCGGCGATAACCTTTTTTTGAAAAGCCCTGATTACCTGGTCGGTCGATTGTCCCGGCGCTGCTTTAACAACTGCCATTTAAAAAAACACCACCTTTCCTGTCATTTAATTATTTACTCGCATTTTCTAATTTTTTCAGCTACGGGCCTAAGTGTCTCCGGGGAAACTCTTTCGTCCCCCTCATACTTACCCTCATACATCTTTCCCTCATAAACCGGGAAAAGTTTTATATGAGCGTGATTAACATCAAACCCTTCCATTACCTGGATACATCGAAATGACCCCAAGCTGCGGTCAAGTTTTAAGGCCATCTCTTTGGCAAACCTATGGATTCCTGCGATCTCTTCGTCAGTTAGGCTCTGATAAAGATAGCTCTCAGCGTGGCGCTTGGTAATGACTACCGTCATCCCCGGGTACCGGGGCTGGATACCTAAGAAAGCCAAAAACTGCTCACTCTCTCCAACCACCTCTACAGGCACCCTACCTTCCACCATCTCGCAAAACACACAAGCTCCCATTTGTAAGATGGATTCTAAAGCTTTTTCGAACGGTCGGCAAGAAGTTACTAGTTAGCTGGAACGGGAACTGGAACGGGAGCGGGTTTTTTACCGGTAACTATCCAAATAATTAAGGAGACAAGATCAAAGGCAGTCATTTAGTAGAATCATACTATCTTCTTACATAGACTTTGTCAATAGGACCCACTTTGTTCTATTTGTGAAACGTCCACTTTTTAATTCCCTCTGACACCGCTAGCCCGACACTTGCTCCCACCACCGGCATCACTAAGTACGCATTTCGAAACATGTGCGCCACTCCTTCTGCCCCACTGGTTTCCGCCCATTTGACCACTCCCTGCCTTATACCCTCTCCCATCACCCCGCCGGCCACTAAAATCCCAACTGTTAGTACCCAATAGATAATCCTAAAACTACACGGAAGTTCATCACCCGAACCTGGAATTCGTTCTGCCCTTCTCTCAGGCCGTGATGGGATCGCCATAAATTAGAGCTTAATTGTAAATCTCCCGTCCTTCATTACTGTTTTCCCGTCCACCTTAATTGTCACCTCTTTTGGAATAACATCCACGTGGCTCTCAGCATCCCACTCTGCCCCCGTGTCTTCCGGGTACGAGCCACCAAAGGCCATATGAATCCCGGGAAACTTCTCATCCTGAAGAAGATTGCCACTAAATTCTCTTAACCCAAGTAATGCTCCGACAGCAAACTCCCCCACCCGGTTACTATTCTCCCCCTGAGAGATATATTCCCTAAACTCCCGAACCAGTTTTTTATTCTTGCCGGTTACTTTCGTGATTCGAGAATCTTTAATCTCAATTATTAATGGGTCCCGAAGTACTCCATAAGTTTCCGAAAAATGGTCTCCAATGACCCAAGCTACAACCTTCCCATCGACCTTTTCGGGACAAGTGAATACTTCCCCGTCGGGAAGATTTGTCCAAAACCCTGGTTCAGTAATAATTCCGTCGCATTTTTTCCACCTAAGCTTCGGCGATAGTTTCACTACCAAATCACTTCCGTGCGGATCAGTTACCCGAATCTCACGAGCATTTTTAAGAATTTCATAGAGTTTTGCTACCGTCTTTTGGACCTGCTTATAATCCTGACTCATCCCTTCAAGCATTAGTCTTTCGTCTATCCCAATCATATGAGCATGTCTTACCCGAAGTTCTTCCACTAAGAGTTTTCGAAGTGGCTGACGAAAGACTGGTAACTCTCCGGGTTTCCCCGTGGCTGCGTAAACAGAGGCAGTCGGTGAAAAATTACGAATTACCCGTTCAAGTTCCTTCGGAAATTCTTTCGCTGGTCGAGAGACAAAATCCTCAATAAAAATCAACAAACCGTTGTCGGTTAATTGCGATAGTTGTTCATAAATTGCCCGACCAATCTCTTCCCTGTCCCTATCAGTCACTACCACTACTCGGTCGGAAGACCCAACAGCCAAACAGTTCTCAGTAATGTTAGAAACAGCGATCGAATACTTGATCATATGGCGATTTTATCAAAAGGCCCAACTCTCGTCTGCAATATACCCCAAGGCTTATGCCCCGAACAGATCGGTCTCTCCTCTAAGTTTTACTTTTTGGCAATCTACTCAAAATTACCCTTTGAACATTCCTGTAGGCTATCTTTTCTAGCTCTTGCCTACTAAAACCTCCCTTTTTTAGCTCACGAAGAACATTCGGAAATCCACTCACATCCTCAAATCCTTTCATAAATCGGTCCGTGGGATCAACCAGCCCATCAAAGTCAGTGCCAAAACCCACATGATCCGAACCAACAAGGTCAGCCACATACTGAAAATGTCTAACATAATCTTTTACAGTCTCGCCGCCAATGTAATCCGGTATCGCCGCGAGACAAACCACCCCACCCAGTTTCGCAATTTCTCTTATTTGAGAGTCATCCAAGTTCCGGCTGTTATCAAAGATGGAACGACAGAGGGTGTGTGACACGATCACCGGGAAATCTATTACCCGCATAACATCATCGAACGACTCCTTATTTGCATGTGCAAGATCAAATATGTACCCCCGTGATTTTATCCTCTTAAGCGCTTCTTTTCCTATTTTTGTTAATCCCCCAGTCGCATTATTCCCGGACGCAAACGCATTTCTATTCCTCCAATTAAATGCAATCGACCTACATCCAAGTTCGAAGAAGCTATCAACCATCCCCACCGAATCTCCAAAAAAATCAGCACCTTCAATGTGAAGTAGAAAACCAATTTTATTTCCTCCAGCGAGTTTATTATAGTCATCCACCGTTTTGACATGTAAAACTTCACCCTCAAGTCTGGAAAAAACTTCATGGTAATACGAAAGCTGCTCTAATGCACCCGCTAGCCCAGTTTTCACTTTAAACACTTTTGAAAAGTTATATCCCTCCCCCTTATCCTCAACCAGATTTCCAAATGCTGAGTGATCGACACTAAATACCGATGTGAACACCAACTTTACACCGCCCAGCCGAAGCCGAGGTAAGTCAACGTTGTTATTGACACAAAATCCCGTAGTATTGCCTCCCTGGTGAAGTCGATTTCTCTTTGAGATATCTTTACCGGTGGAGTAAAAGACATTCGTGGCAATATCCTCGTGAGCATCAATTACTGTTATCATGCCTCTGCTCTTTTTCTAACCCAGTTAACAACTCCAGAAAGTTCTTCGAATGGAATATTTTTGGCAATTTCCGGAACTCCTCCTCCATGCTCCAACACATCATACTGGGACAAAGTAATCCCAGCTGGCTTACCTAAGATGAACCTACCCAAGGGATGGGAATTAACTACCACTGCAACATCACGATCTATTTGGCTGGAAACAACATCGAGCTTCTTCGTTTGACTTTCGACGGCAACCTTCGCTAGTCTCTCAAAAATCTCCCTCAAGTTGGTGCTAGTGGAAAGTTTCTTCTGGAGCTGAGTATATAAATCCTGGTGGTTGTCTCTAAAAGCTTCTAGAAGAACCACGACTCCCTCTTTTGTAAGATCATCCACATGAACTGCACCGGCCGAATCCATTAACTCTTGCCGGATATCCTTCGTGAGATCCCGTCGCAGCAAATTTTGATCCTGCCAAGCCCGGTAATTGTCCAGCAACGACTTTACTATCTGTTCAGTTAGTCCAGTGTAAACAAACGGCGAAAGCTCCTTTCCCGGAACAAGCTCCATCGAAACAAAGGCCGGTAGCTTATCTCTCATTGCCCGATACGCTACCCGATATAAAGCCTCGACCTCCCTTTGACTACTGGCAGACTCATCGCCGTAGAGCATATAGCGATGCATCTCGTTACCTCCGACGTGCCTTATTATCTTTCTTCCATTATCGGCCTCGGCTAAGACATGGGTTTGCTGTAACATGTCGACGCATGACATCATTACAGCGTAAGCAAGTCCTGAAAGGACTGGCCCCTCCTTGGGTGCTTTCAAATAATCCCTTCCCATATCTAAAACTGCTTGCCTCTGCCACTCAAGAAAATCAAAACAATCTTTTGCTAAATTTCTCCTGGGGACTTGGACCACCACCGAGCCATTGCTATACTCTACCTCGTCTCGTGTTACTGACTTGATTTTCAATCTTTGGCCAGTATTTGTCACATACTCCCCAAACGCCTGGGGGTATTCCCCCTGAAACTTTCGAAGGATATCAAAACAACTAGCTGGCTCCGCCAATAAAGCCTCAGCTGCCGTTTCTACTTTGCCACTACTTCCAACCATCGCTTCTTGGAGAGCCGCATAATGAAGTTGCGAGGGACTAGTTGCTTTCCCAAGAAGTGTTAATATTTTGGGCGACAACAATTGAGACGCCTCCCCCGTGTACGAAACTACTCCAACCTCTCTACCGACTTGTGACAACGGTCTAGCTAGACCGGCCAGGGACAGAAGTACCGACCGACTCCTTAGCGCTTCGCTGATAGTCTGGTCAAGAATAGCAAAGTTAGCTGGTGAGACGTCTACTCTAAATCTGCCCTCTCTAAACGGTGCATATAAACCATCAATCTCTCCTCCATCGGAAATTGTTATCTCACTACCATTGATCTGTACTTTACTCGCCGGATATCCCCCATCGTTAGCGTCAATATGTTCATGAAGAACTACTGGAACCCCCGCCAGTGCCACACCCATCGTATGAGAATTTAACGACCCAAGGTGAGCACTTCGACGTACTGGCTTACCCCCCGCCTGTCCTTTAACAATTTCAGCTAACGAAAGCTTTGCTCCATCAATTACCTCAAATCTATTCTTCATCTGCGCCCCCTTCCAAAGAAACAGTACCGTTTGCTGAATCATAAAAAATTGAGAATAGCTTCGGTTGACCTATCAAAGCTAAAAAGCGATTTACTTTCTTTTGCTGTGGCCGGTAGAACTGGGCAAGAATATTTAAGTTTAAAGCCCTACTATCTGATGGAAGGCCTTTAGATTTTACCCCTCCCCCCTCTATCTCTCTTAGAGTTGGAAAAGCTACTCGAGCAATATATTTCTTCACAAAGTCAAGGCGTTCCACTGGGTCCTTAACAATCCCATAGTGGCTTAATATCGTAGAGTGCAGTTCGTCCCCTCTCATCCCAAACTGCTCCCGGACTGCCAAATCAAAATATTCCTGGTGAAGTTTATATACGCATAAAGCTACATCAAACAGAACGCATCCCAGTACGTTTTCGTTACCTATCCCGGCCACCAGTTCAATTGACACTCCCAAAGACGAGATCTCCAAGTACAAGTTACCGCCTCGACAAACAACCTCAAAATCCTTTCCTCGATTTTTCAAAGCTAGAAGTGTCGCTAATATTTCTATCGCCACCCAACGCACTACTGGACTTGATTCAAGTATCAGCTCGTCAAACTCAAATCCCAGTTTTAGAAGTTTGTCCGAAAAGCTCTTGTAATCAAGATTGTTAACCACATGGTAGTCGTCAACCATCACCTGTTTTCTCACAACTCCGCTAAACCCCTTGTCCTCCATAAGTTTTATCGTCTTCTTAAAAACCCTAATCGCGTCTATTTGCTCTTTACCTGGCCGACGGTCGGCATGAATATGAGCCGCCTCCAAAATGACTTCCTTTGCCCCGATTAGCTCTGAAAACTCATTTCGGCCAGATATACCCGAAAAGGCAAAACTAACCCGCCTCTGTCTTTGAGTAACAACTTCCCCCAACGGTTTTCGCTTTATGTCCAACACTACAAACTGATCGATTAGTCCTCGTTCCTTGAAGAAGTCTCTTAAAGCGTTGGTACTATTAAACCAGCCATTCTTAAATCGTTTGCCCACCAAGATGTTAATCTCGCCGTCAGACAGTCCCCCAATAACCTTCCATGAGTCCGGATGGAAACATAATATCTTCCCACGCTCATTCCCAGGCTTGTAAGCGATCCTCTCGATTCTAGACTGAAAGTTTGAACCAAATCCCCAATCACTTCCGACGGTCGTTCTAAAATCAACCACGTCCTTAAACTGACTTCCTTTCTCGGGAACAAGAGCCATTAAGCCACAGCCTCCTCCACCTATCACTCTAACCTCCGGACCGTTACAGCTATCTCCTAGGAAGGCCGTAACGAAGGATAAGTTCTTTGGCGTATCTACAAAAAGTAAGTAGTCGAAAAGAAACGTCGCCGTTTGCGTGCCCAAGCGATCGCAAAGCTTCGCATATTCCGATAGCCAATATTTTGGACTAAACTCATCATATTTTTCCGGAACTGCTAGAAGGGCGACTTGTCTTCTACTCAGGCTCTCTTCCAGGAGTCCACACACCGGTGAGTTATTCACCTCGTAACTGAATTCTCCTCTGGCACGTCCCCAGTTTCCCAAGGATGTCACATGCCGGTCCGATCTTCTTTCCTGAAGAAGCTCAAAAAACCGTGCAAAATCTAAAGTTTCCTTCCACGGCTCGGCTTTCTTCCCGAAGATGATCCTGTCAAGGTTCATAATCCGAGAAAAGTGCCCAAACTCTTGTTGTAGCTCGAGTCTTTTTACCTTGGCTCTTTGAAATGAGTTAAGGCTTTCGTAACTTCGACCATACTCAACTAAACTTTCAACCTCGGTCAAGAGTTGCTCAAAATTTTTCTCATCCGGCTTAAAGCTAGCCACTATTTGGTATAGCTGATGGCCCGCCCCCTCAGCGTTAGATTCGGCTAGCAAGCAAAGCTCTTTCATCATTCGGTTAAATATTAGGCCTTGATGTGGCTCAGAAAATTCACTCACAAGCTCTGGATTAATTCCTTTGTAAAAGGCAATCAATTGCAATTGGACTTCTCGAGATATTGCCATAAAAATTAAAAAACCTCCCGTTTAGGGAGG
>CAZKPQ010000011.1:0-15595 GCA_964554695.1 uncultured Gammaproteobacteria bacterium
TTCAATATTGGCCACACTCCCGCTCGTGTAATGTACCGGCTGTCGCGAAACATAGCAACCGTCGCCAATCATGTGAGCAAGTAGCACGAGTCGACCGGTCTCACTTGCTCTCTCTGTTCTAAATTGGGGAATTCTCCTCGGAACCGCCAACCTCTCCCCGATCCGTAGCTCGTCGAGTCGTTTCCACTTAAAAAGGGTTCTAAACGGATGATTTGCCGACGCTCTAACTTCTCTTCCCGACCTCAGCCTCATTTTATAGATCTGCTTTACTCCCGAGCTAAATACTTTTGTCATTGGAAAAACCTTAATCTTAAAGTCATCGTCCATTGCGTAAATTGGTATCGGACCAGCCCCAACAAGCTCCTTCATTTCTACCAGTTCGCCAGTATCGGCGCGTAAAATCTTCGTTTCTCCGGCTAGGCACCCACTCTCCCGAAGATCTGCTAGCTGTGGCTTTTTACTTCCTCTAGCTTCAACTGCTCTGGACAACTGGGAAACCGCTATCACTGGAATCCGAAGTTCCCGTGCCAGGTTCTTCAACGACTGCGAGATAATCGACACCTCCTGTACTCGGTTATCAAAATGTCTCCCCGAATCCATAAGTTGTAAGTAGTCAACACAAAGAAGTTTTAACCCGTGCTCCAACTGTTGCCTTCTGGCCTTAGTTCGCATCTCCATAATCGAAATCCCCGGCGTATCGTCAAAGAAGATGGGGGCATCCGCTAACACGCCCATCGCATCCTGGAGTCTGTCAAAATCATCATCCTCCAATTTCCCAGTTTTCATCCGCCACGAGTCTATTCCAGCCTGCATTACCAAAAGTCGGTCTACGAGTTCGTCGACACTCATCTCTAAAGAAAATATCCCCACTGGTACCTTCTCCTTAACAGCCGCATGTAAAAGAACGTTTAAAATAAAGGCCGTTTTTCCAATCCCGGGTCTGGCTGCCAGAATGATTAAATTAGAATCCTGAAGCCCGGCCAAAGTGTTATCTAGGTCTTTGTAGCCGGTTGGTATCCCCCTAAGTCCCCCACCCCGCTTCTGGATCTCATCCAGTCGATCAAACGACTGGGCTAGGGCGTCTTTAATTGATACAAAGTTTCTCGATAGATTTGCCTGCGAAATCGCAAACACTCGTGATTCCGCCTTATTCAAAACGTCTTCTAAGCTCTTTGAGCTGTCAAAAGACATCTCTGTAATCTCAGCCCCGGCTCGAATGAGCTCCCGTTTAGCATGGAGTTCCCGGACAATCTTGCCGTATTCTTCTACGTGGGCCGAGGTCGGCACCGCCCCCGTTAGTTCCGTCAGATAGCTTGTCCCACCTGACTCTTTATGCTTCTTACTTGCCTTCAGTTTTTCGGTAATCGTCAGAATATCAATCGGCCGCCGCTCCTCGTATAAAACCAGCATCGCCTCATAAATTACTTGGTGCCTCTCATCATAGAAGTGCTCAGCTCTTAAAAAACCCGCTACTTCGACAATCGCGTTTTTATCAATTAGGATCGCTCCTAAAACTGATTGCTCAGCCTGAATGCTTTGTGGTGGTACTTTCGCCTCAGCCATCTGTTTTGGGCAATTTTAAAATTCCTCGAAGTCTCCCCCTGGCCCCGTCCCGTCCTGCCTATCTCAAGCTAGCTTTCTAAAACCACGACGGTCGTGTTCTCGGGCAACTTTTCCTTTGACACCGTCAGTTTATTTGTGGGCGCAACCTGCTCCGCTCCCATTTCCGACAAAAACTTCTCTACTCCATCGAGCTTATTGAACGCTTCACTCATCCCAGCCCGCTTATAATGCATCGGTACGACTATGTAAGGCTCCACCTGAGCTACCACCGCCGCCGCTGTTTTTGGGTCAATCGTGTAAAAACCACCAACCGGGACAAACAAAATATCAATATCACCAATTAAGTCTACCTGCTCATCCGTTAGCTTGTGGCCCAGATCACCTAAGTGGCAAATATTCACATTATCGACACTCATCCGGTAAATTGTGTTCTTGCCGCGTTCTGCTCCCGAACTTCCGTCATGGTATGAGGCAATCCCCACAATCGTAATCCCTTTTACTTCATATTCTCCCGGCCCTTTAATGACAAACGGCTCTCCCCCCACTCCATCGGTATGGTTGTGGTCGGCGTGATCATGTGAGACCGTTAGAATATCCGCCCCGTCAATCTTGGGAAATTTCAATCCCACCATCATCGGATCAAATGGATCGGTAACTACCGTTCCTGTCTTTCCTTTAATTCGAAAGCTCGATAGACCTAGTGGGTAAATTTCCATAACTACTCGCTCAAAGTTTAAGCATGTTCATTCTACCCTGAGTTTCCGCGTTGACAAGAGGAATAAATATATCATAGAATCGCCGCGCTACAGGATATATCGTGGATAAAGAAAAACTCATTACAATCTTCATCGGTCTTATTGTTGGCGCCGCCCTCGCCTCAGCCTACTTCCTCTCCTCAAAGTTTCTTCCTAGTCTTGAGGCTCTTCCTTTTTTTGCCAAACCTAAAGCTCCCGCTTCGCCACTTGCCAAAACTACCCCATCCTCAACCACACCCGGACTTGAGATCACCTCTCCCGATGATTACACCTCCACGACCGAACAAACCATTACCCTTTCGGGTAAAGCTCCTAAAGATATCAAATTAATTATCTTTGCGAACGCCGACGAAAAAGTAATTGTTTCAGACCAAAATGGTACTTTTGAAACTTCTGTCAAACTTGAGGAGGGCGAAAACGAAATTACCACCACTCTTTTAACCGTCGATGGTTCACCGACGGTCGCTAAGCGAATTGTCATCAGGGAGGTTGCTAAATAGCTCATGAATTCTAAGCTCATCATTATTATTTTCGCCTTCGTCCTTCTGGCGGTTCAGCCCACCGCCGTCTTTGCCGCAGCCACCCCCTCTGGTACCGCCACTAAATCTGCCGAGACTGAAAACAGCAAGGCTAAAGAACTTCTCGACCGCGTCGCCACCAAAGTAGCTGAACTTACCAACCGTTCCCGAAAAACCTACACTGGTGTCATTAGGTCTCTTGGCAAAACTTCCCTAGTTCTCACCACCTCTGAGGGCGAACGTCCGGTTACCACCAATGACGTTACCGATTTCTACCGCTTCCGTGCTGGCAAAATCTCAGAAGTTGGTTTTTCCACCCTCAAAGTTGGCGACGATCTTGCGGCTATCGGCACCATCGATCCGGCCAACAACGAGCTTACCGCCAAGCAAATCATTGTCAAAATAAAACGTCTTAACGTCGTTGGCGTTATTGAGTCGCTTGAAAAGAGTACCCTCACCATTAAAGACTCCGCTGGGGCTACCACAAAAGTGGATCTAACTGACGCCGTTTCCTTGAAGAAAATTACTTCCGAAGAGATCCAAACCGCCAAACTGACTGACTTTGCCTCAGGCTCAGCAGTAGCTGTTATTGCCCATACTCCCGACCCAAAAACCGGCGTTTACTCCGCCCTCAAAGCCCTCATCTGGACAAAGTAGTCTTCGAAGTCTAAAATCCGAGCAATCTCAATAAAAAGCGTTTTTACTGGAGTCACGATCCAGGAGCTGGAAGCCCAAATGCTTCCCGGATGAACAACCGTAAAAAAGATTCAGCTGGTGTCGGATTTCGGAGCCAGAGCTAATCATTCTGATACCACGCTCTGCGTGGTTTTTAGTTCTTCTCCGCCATCCCCCCGCTTGTTATGATTAAAATGCCTGTGCCAAATCAAATCGAACCACGAACTCTCCCAGGGTTTCGGGATTTTCTACCCGAATCTCTTCGCGTTCGGAAGCGGGTTATCCAAACCTTTGTCGCGATCTTTGAAAAATACGGCTTCGAGCCCCTAGAAACCCCCACTCTCGAGTACCAGGATATTCTTCTTGGTAAATACGGCGCTGAAGCCGAGAAGCTAATGTATCTTTTTAAGGATAATGGTGGCCGCGACGTTGGCCTTCGCTATGACCTGACGGTTCCGACCGCTCGGGTCCTCGCCCAGTACCCAAATCTGCCTAAGCCATGGAAAAGATACCAAATTCAGCCGGCCTGGCGGGCCGAAAAGCCCCAGAAGGGCCGCTACCGGGAGTTTACCCAGTGCGACATTGACACCTTCGGTACCACCTCCCCAATGGCCGATGCCGAAATCTTGGCAGTCATTGCCGAAAGTCTGCAAGCGGTTGGTTTCAAAAAATTCACTATTCGCCTAAACAGCCGTCAGGTTCTCTTTAAGATCATGGAGGATTGCCAAATTCCCAAAGAAAGTTGTTTTACGGTTATTCAATCGATCGATAAGCTCGATAAAAAATCTGAAACCGAGGTCAAATCCGAGCTCGAAGCTAAAGGCGTCGCCGGCCCATCAATCAACAGTCTCTTTCAAACCCTCTCATCTGCTACTCCTGACCCAAACCTTAAAGAAGTAATCAGTTACTTGAAAAAGTTCCAAGTCCCGGAAGAGTTTTACCGCTTTGATCCGATTCTTGCCCGTGGACTAGACTACTACACCGGCCCGATCTTCGAAACCGTCGTCACCGAACCTAAGATTGGTTCAATAACCGGCGGCGGTCGCTATGACAACCTCATAGGCCAGTTCACGGGCACTAATATCCCCGCCGTCGGCACGACCATTGGCCTCGACCGAACCGTCGACGTCATCACTGACCTTAACCTCTGGCCGGACCTCAAAACATCCACTACTAAAGCTCTCATTACTATCTTTTCGCCGGATCTTCTTGACGCCTCTTTTGAAGTTGACACCTATTGTTATGAAAAAGGCCTCCCTGTCGAAACCTACCTTGACCCAACGGCAAAACTGGAGCGCCAGCTTAAATATGCCGATCAAAAAGGTATCCCCTACGCCGTCATTATTGGTCCAGATGAAGCGGGAAAAGGCCTAGTCACCGTCAAAAACCTTAAAACCAAAACCCAAATTACCATCCCTAAAGCAGGTCTTGCCGATGAACTCAAGTAGTGTCCACAAAGCCCTTTTAGCTACCTTTGCTGCCCAGACCATCTGGGGTATCGCCGGCCCCTTGGTCAAAGTCACTCTCGACAACTTCCCCCCCTTTAGTCTCCTTTTTATAAGAAGCCTTTTTGCCACCTGTCTCCTTTTTATAATCTACGAACTTAAACTTGTTAAACACGAACCAAAGAAAACTCCCCTCGACAAAAGGAACCTTTTTCTCACGGGTGTACTCGGCGTCTTCCTCAACATCGCTTTCTACTTCTGGGGTCAAAAACTCACAACTGTCAGTGATGCCTGGATCATTACTTCTTCGGGCACTATCTTTGTTGTCCTCTGGTCCTATTTTTTTCTTAAAGAACGACTCCAAAAACACGTCTATCTCGGCATCGGGGTGGCCTTTATTGGCACCTTGGTGATTATAGGCTCGCCCCTTTTGGCGGCTGGTCAAGGTAGCCTTCTTGGAAACATTTTAATGCTCGGCGCCACCCTTGCCGGCGCTGCTTCGTATTTCCTAATTAAAGACTTGGCTAAAAAATTCTCACCCCTGGTTATCGCGTATTACTCCTTCCTGATTAGCGTTATTCTCTCAGTCCCGTTCTTTCTGTGGGAATTTTGGCAGAATCCCTCTTGGATAACTTCCCTTACTTCAAGGGACTATCTCGTTGCCCTCTACCTTATCCTCGCTTCCTCAATCGCCGCTTACTATCTTTCAAACTACGGTCTCAAGCGTCTTTCGGCTTCCCTAGCCGCTACCATTGGTTACTGGAGTCCGATAATCGCTATCGGCGGTGGTGTTATATTCCTTAAAGAACAGCTAACCATTTCCTTTATTATTGGTTCACTCCTGGTCGTTGTTGGACTAATCCTCGCTGAGACCCGCCACCGAAAAACTCGCTAAACCTCTGACTATAGGGTATAATTAATAGATGGCCGTGATTGAAACTTGTCCCTTTCGTCAATGCCCCCCGGGACCTTACATCATCCGAATCGATGACCGCTATGGCTCACGCACAGTTAGAGTTGATATTAAAGGTCCTGTGCCTACTCATCCCAGGGGACAACTTACTCCTTGCCACACTCAGTGGCAACCAGATGGCCAACTACCTCTCCTTCGTGGTTCAAAAAACTGTCCAGGCTGCCGTAGAACTTTGGTTTTTACCGAAATTACCCAGTTTAATCAAGCTGAATTGTTCTTCACCGAAGAATAACGTATAATTGCGCTCATGAAACAAGCGATTCATCCTCAATACTTCGATAACGTCCAGGTCGTTTGCGCCTGTGGCGCCACTTTTGCCACTGGCTCGACAAAGCAAAGTATTAAAGTCGAGATTTGTTCGAATTGCCACCCCTTCTATACCGGTACCCAGAAGTTCATCGATACCGTCGGTAAGGTCCAGAAGTTCCAAACCAAGCAGGCGTTTGCTGCTACTAAGCAAGCTCAGGTAACCAAGAAAAAAGCCGCTAAGCTCGAGGAAGACCGACGCCCCAAGACACTCCGCGAGATGCTTCAACGCGCTCGTTAGCTAACTAATTCCCTTATTCATCAAGGCTCGTCATATACTATTCTTATGGAGATTCCCGACTATTTAAAACCTCAAATCGAGGATTTAGACAAAAGGATCGCCGAGGCAAGGTCCCTTGCTAACGACCCTTCTCTGTCTAGCCTTGCCCAAGAGGAAATTTCTCGCTTAGAAGAGGAAAAGCGCCTTCTCCTGGAGTCGATTGCTCCCCCCCCTGCCGACAATGACTCTGTCGACGGCGATTACGATAATCGAAACATCATCATTGAAATCCGCGGGGCAGCTGGCGGCGAAGAAGCTAAACTCTGGGGCGAAGATCTTCTCAAGATGTACTCCCGCTTCGCCCAGATCCAGGGTTGGCGGGTCGAACCGGCTGAGGGTAGTGCCATTAAAATTAAAGGCAAAGGCGCCTATGGCAAGCTAAAGTACGAATCCGGCGTCCACCGGGTCCAACGGGTTCCGGTAACCGAATCTTCCGGTCGCGTTCATACCTCAACCGCTACTGTCGCCGTTTTACCTGAACTGGAAGATTTTGACATTACCATTCGCCCTGAGGAGATTAAGGAAGAGTTTTATCGCTCTGGTGGCCACGGTGGCCAAAACGTCAATAAGGTCTCTTCCGCCGTTCGCCTTATTCATCTTCCAACTAATACCGTGGTTACCTGCCAGGACGAACGGGACCAATCCAAGAATCGTGATAAGGCCCTAAAGAGGCTCCGGGCCATTCTCTGGGAGAGAGAAGAGGAGCGCCGTCTAAGTGAGCTTTCGGCTGACCGCCGGGCTCAGGTCGGTACTGGCATGCGAAACGAAAAAATCCGCACCTATAACTTCCTCCAGGACCGCGTCACCGATCACCGGCTTGACCAAAACTTTCACAATATCCAAAGCCTCATGGATGGAAATATTGAAGAGCTTGTCCAGGCAGTCCAAGCCAAGTATAATCCTCCAAACTAACCTCCATGAGACCATCCCAAGTCGCTATCATTGCCGTTGCTCTCGTCGGTCTAACCCTAAGTCTCTGCCGCGTGGGCGAAACTGCCGGTAAACTTTTTGGAATCGACAACTTTTACGCCAAGGCCATCGAGCTCGCCCTAACTCCAGCCTTAACTCCGAGGGAGGCCGGTATCACAATCGCCCCCTATTACCCCACAAGAAACCCCGAGGCTATAACCCCTCACTAGATTAATTACTCCACCGCCACTAAGCTTACCCGAAGTGTCTTAGTCGTCTCTCCTCGAAACACCACCACTTCGACACTGTCTCCCGGTTTTTTCTCGCCTATTATCTTTGCTAACCCTCCGTCGCTCTCCCGAACTAATTTTCCATCAAACCGGGTGATAATATCCCCCACCACAATGCCTCCCTTTTCCGCCGGACTACCTGAGATTACTTCTTCAACGTAAGCTCCTTCAGGGATTTCGTTTAAGACCGCAAGATCGCGTGTTACCATCCGGTAGGATACCCCAAGGTACGCCTTCTCCCGAATCTTTCCCGCCTGAAAATCAGATACCAAAGTCTTCACCGTGTTAATTGGTAGGGCAAACCCAATGTTTTCCGCTTCCGCCGCCACTGCCACGTTTACGCCAATCACTTGCCCCGCCGAATTAAGGAGTGGTCCGCCAGAGTTCCCAGGGTTAATCGCCGCATCAGTTTGAATGACATTTTCTAGTTTCTCAGCGTCGCTATAGGGCGACCCGGCGATTATTCCTCTCCCAACCCCCGAAACCACTCCCGTAGTTACCGTACTTCGAAACTCACCTAAGGCCGTCCCAATCGCAATCGCAAACTGGCCAACCTGAATCTTGTCGCTGTCCCCCATCACCGCTGTCGGCAAACCCGTCGCGTTAATCTTAAGAATTGCCAGATCATTATTTGGATCCCGATAAATTCGCTCAACCTCAAAGCTTTTATTATCTGTCGTAATCACCCGGTACTTTGCCCCAGTCTCTGAGACCACATGCTTATTTGTTACCACCACTCCATCGCTTCGGACAATAAACCCGGACCCAATATCTTGCTTAATCTCCCGTGTTCCTTGAGGAACCGGCCGGTAGAAGAACCCGAACGGGTCATCCTCGTAACCAAAAATCGGCCTGGTTGTGGTAATCCCCACCGTTACCACTGCCGGGGATACCCGCTTGACAACATCGATCACTACCGACTCCTCACTGGCAACCTTAATCGTCCCATTCTCTTCAACCCTGAGTTGTCCTACCGGGGGCGTCTTCCCTCCTAGTCCTTCCGTCCACTCCGCTGGCAACCTAAACGGCAACCGACTAGCTAGAAGTCCGACTACTCCTGACCCCACCGCTAAAAGCAGTAGTATTAAGATAATCGACCCCAAAATAACGAACTTTTTATTCATTTTTCTCCTCCGTCGGTTTAACTACCAGTCCGTTTAGAACTCTCACCGCTGCATCTAGTTGGCTATCAAAAGTTGGGTTATCCGGATCATTTACTATTTTAATATCTGGGGTCAACCCCGTTCCTTGTATCCAGGTATCATCGGCCAGAAGCCACTTGGCAATCGTTACATGGAGTCCCGACCCGTCGGCAAAGTCCGACGCATCTTGGACACTTCCCTTTCCAAATGTCTGATCCCCGACAATCTTCGCTCTTTTAGAAACCCTAAGTGCTCCAGCTAAAATCTCAGCCGCTGACGCCGAACCTTTATTAACTAGCACCACGAGTGGCACCGACAGCATTCTTCCTCGCCGGTTTATCGAATAAGTCTCCGTCCGACCAGTATAGTCTTGCTGTTTAACAACCACTCCTTTGTCCATAAACTCCGCTGCTGTGTAAACCGATCCGGCCAGATATCCCCCCGGGTTATTCCGAACATCCAAAATTACCCCCGCTGTTGATCCGGACTGAGTTGCCAGGTAACCAGTAATCTCGTCAATTGCTTTATTCCACTGCGGATCCGTTTGTTCACCAAACCGGGCTAGTTTAATATAAGCCGCTTTCTTTATCGCCCCCGATCCGGTTGAGCTCACTATCTGCCACTCGACACTTTTAAGAATGATGTTATCTCGGACAATTGGGATCACTAATTCTTCCCGCTCACCTTCTCGAGCCACCGTCAACGTCACCGTTGTCCCTTTGGGTCCCCGAATCTTAGCAATTGCTTCTGGCAGGCTCCATCCTTGGGTTTCCTCCCCGTTTACTTTTAAGATCGCATCTCCGTTTCGAAGCCCCGCCCGTTTAGACGGCGAGTCAGGTAGCGGTTCTACTACCACAATCTGTCCGTCTTTAAGGTCCAGCTGGGCCCCAATTCCCTCAAACGTCCCATTCAGGGAATCCTTCGAGTCCTGGTTGGCTTTTGGCGGCAAAAACACGGTGTACGGATCATCCAGCGACTCCACCATCCCCGAGATCGCCCCGTACACCATCTCTTGGGCATCTAGCTTTGTCTTATCAACATACTTCTGGGAGACCTCATCCCAAACTTCCCAAAACAGCGTAAAGTCAGCTGTGGTTTTCGAAGGCTCCCGGTTCAAAACCTCAAGTTTCGGTCGATTACCAGAAAAGTTAAGCTTTACTTGGTTGGTACCCAGCTTATACCCAACCCCCCCGGAAAAAACCGCTAAGGTAACAAGAAGAATAATTGTTCGAATAAGCTTGAAATTCACGACACCCCTTCCGACTTACTTAGGTTGATAATTCCTTTCCTTCCCCATCAATCGTCACTTCCACTCCCTCAAGTTTCCCAAGTTTACTAACCAAGTCCTCTTTCACATCCAGCTTACCAAACTGCTTTAGAATAAGTAAAGGAAACTCACCTTCACTTATTAGCTGTAAGTAGTCCCGGTAGTGAATTGTCGGCGCCACTAGACCGCCTATCCCCACTAAACTTAGCTTTTCTAAAAGCTCTCGGGACGGCAAATCCAAAAGAACAACTATCTTGCCACTTAAATCCAGATTCGCCCGATAGCCTTCTCCCGCCGCTAACACTACCGCTTTCCCCCGCGCCTTCCCCCCAAATCCAATCTTTGCGCTAAGACTCATCTCTCTCCTCCGTTCCTCGGTCAAAAAGGACTTTCATAATCCGCTGTTGCCTTGGGATATCATAAATTTCCATCGGTCGACCCCGACCGTCCAAAATTACATTTAGCTTCCCCCCCGTCGTAACATTCGCCTGACTTTTGTTCTCAATCTTTAGTTTTCCCTGGCACTTAATTTTCACCTTCACCTGGTTTCTTGGCAAAACTGGAATCACCGCTACCTCTCCCCCGTGGATACTAATCTTCTGTGGCTTTTCGTTATCAATCCCCAGTTCTACTTCAAACGCCACCTTCGATGGTATGCTGGTTGCACCAGAAGGCGCAATCACCAAATCATGTTTGTCTTCAATAATTCCTTCTAGTTCAAATCCGTGTAGCTTAACTTCTAGAGGTAGCTCGCTTCTTTCTCCGGTAAACTCTTTTAGACGGATTTTTTCAATTAAGTAGGCTGTCTCAAGATAGGCCGTCTCCGTTGACTCCCCTGCCTCACCTAAAATCTCTCTATTAGCTAACCAGTCCTCAATTGTTATTGGGTCAACCGCTACTGGCAGCCACCGGGCAATCTGACTGTAGGTAAACATCCGGGACTAACTTACCAGAAATTTCTCTTCTCTACAACCAAAGAAGGAGGAAGAAGCACTAAAACAATCCGCCTAAGCTATAAACTGCTTACGAATGGCAAGTAGGCTAGGTGTCTAGCTCTCTTTATTTCTTGGGCTAGCCTTCGCGAGTGCTTAGCACAAATTCCCGTTCGTGCCCGTCCCAGAATTTTCCCCCGCTCGGTAATATAGTTTCGAAGTTCCTCCGGATTCTTATAGTCCGGCTCTCGGTCTTCTTTGCAAAAGACACAGTTTTTCTTAACCGGCCGTGGTTTAAAAACTCTCCTTGGCATAAATTTTTAGAAAGGAATGTCCTCTAGGTTAACGTCCTCGGTTGTCCCGTCCGTCACTCCTTCCTCTTCGTCTTTCTTCTTCTTTCCCTTTTTGGGAGTCGCTGGGGCCGCAACTGCCGGCGCTGGGGCCGCTTGGGGCGCCTCACCTGCCTCTTGGTTCTCGGCCGCCTCTTGGCGGTTTTGGTATCCGAGTCTTGAGTCAAGAAGAATCATGTCGTCAATCACAATCTCGGTAATTGTGTGCTGAACATTATCCGAACCGGTGAAAGTTCTTGTCTGCAGCCTTCCTTCGACATAAATCTTTCGTCCCTTCGTACAAAGTTGACTGCAAAGTTCCGCTAACTTATTCCAGGCCACCAATCGGTGGAACTCAGCCTCTTCCCTAACTTCCCCGCCTTCCGTCTTCCAACTCCTATTTGTCGCCAGTCCAAATGTTGCGACTGCATTGCCTTGTGGGGTATACCGAAGCTCCGGATCCCGGGTAACGTTTCCAATTAACTGAACTTTATTAAGAGACTTTGACGCCATTCTCTTACTCCTTTTTAATAAGTAAATATCTAATGATTTGTTCGTTTCCGGCAAATAGCTGCTCGAGACTTTTTGTCTTCGCGGGCTCCAACGAAAGCTCTAGATATTGGCAAAACGCCTCCGCCTGCCCCAAAATCCGATAGCTCAGATTCTTTCGGGTCGGATCAACTGCTTTTTTTATCTTTCCCCCGACCTTGGTTACCGAGTCAGAGATACCTTTTGTCTCTTTGTCTAGCTCCTTATCGGAAAGTCGGGCGGAGAGAAGGACCGTCAGCTCGTAATCGCGCATCAACTTTTATTTTGGCCTATAAGAGTAAGCCGTAAATTCACTCGATTATATTGTTTTTTTGCCTTTGGTGTCAATAACCCTAAATTTCTAGAGGTTAAATTTAAACTCAACTATGTCCCCGTCTTTCATCTGGTAACTTCGTCCCTCTAGTCGCACTCTTCCTTCTTCCCGTGCCCCTCGCCAACCTCCAAAAGCCACAAACTCGTCAAAACTTACTACTTCCGCCTTAATAAATCCCTTTTCAAAATCGGTGTGAATTACTCCAGCCGCCTCCGGTGCCGTCGCTCCCCGCTTTGTCGTCCACGCCCGGATCTCTTTCTCCCCGGCTGTCAAAAACGAGATTAACCCCAAGGTTTCGTAGGCAAGAGTAATAAGCTGCCCAATTCCTGAATCCGAAATCCCTAAACTCTCCAGGTACTCTTCTTGCTCATCGGGCGATAGTGCCGCTAATTCCGCTTCCAATTTAGCGTCAATTACCGCCACCTTTTTACCTGTCCCGCGCATCTTATCTGCAGCTAAAACCGTACTCTTCCACTCTGTCGCCGTATTTACATTAAAAACATAAACAACCGGCTTCTCCGTTAGTAGTTGAAGTTCTTTGGCCGCTTCTCGCTCTTCCGGGGTTAACTCAACATCCGCCGCCAGTTTCCCACTATCTAACCCCTCAGTCAGCTTTTTAACGGCCATTGATTTAACGTCTGTCCCCAGTCTCGCTTTCGCTAATTGATTAGACAGCGTCTGTAGGTCCGCGAGAATTAATTCCGTGTTTATTGTCTCAATATCCGCGGCTGGCTCCGTACTTCCCTCTCTAATCACATCTTCATCAGGAAAAGCCCGCACTACCTCACAGATTAAATCTACCTCTCGAATATGAGCTAAAAACTTATTCCCAAGTCCCGCTCCTTCAGCTGCTCCCTTAACTAGACCGGCAATATCGACGAACTTGACTGTTGCCGGGACAATTGGCGGTAAAGCTGACATCTTTTCTTCCTTAGCCACCACCTCTTGAAGTTTAGTTAGTCTCTCGTCCGGTACAGGTACTATTCCCACGTTAGGCTCAATCGTTGCAAATGGATAATTAGCCACTAGCGCCTGCTCCCTTCGAAGGAGAGCATTAAACATGGTCGACTTTCCAACATTTGCCAGCCCGACAATTCCTACTTGGAGCATGAGAAGATTATATCAGGGCTATCTTTATAAATCGGCCCTACCCTGTTCCGGCTCATGAAATTTGAGTCTCTGCGTCATTACCTCTAAAATACCGCCAGTCCGCCTAGTCTAATTATTACTCATTTCACATTATTTACCCGTAATCTCCTAAGGAAAATGGCCGTTCGCAAATCTAATGGTACATCACTAATAACTGCCTCTAAATTCCTCTTGCCGTTAACCCTCGAGGAAACCTGCAAGAAAATTGTCGAGGATGGCCTCCGAATCGCCCAGGCCATCGACGGAAGTGTATTTATCCTCGAGCAGAGTGTTTTGAAACGAGTCTACTCAACCCTTCCCCAGAAGCTCCAAGTCGAACCACGAAAGGACGGCCAATCTTATGAGGCAATAAGAACGGGTAAGATTGTGGTTATTCCTATCACCAACTTTCATCGTACTCATCCCGCCGCCACTGTTAAACGGCAGGCCAAAGCTATCCTGGTTATCCCCCTGAATTACCACAATGAACGCTATGGGACCCTTAGTCTCGACTGTAAAAACCTGGACCACCTCACACCAATCGTCCTAAGCGAATTAACTGACTTTAGTTTCCTCGCCAGCCTAGCCATAAAGAAGGCTCTTTTTCAAACCGAAACCGCCCGTGCTCTCGAAACCCGAGACCGTTTCATCTCGATGGCCGCTCATGAAATCCGCACTCCTCTTACCGCTATCTCTGGTTATGTGCAACTAATTAACAACTACACCTCTGTTGGAAAGGCCCTAAAACCCGAGTGGCTAACAGAACTTACCTCCGCCACCGATCGCCTAGTCGATCTAACCAAAAATATCATAGACTTCAATCGTGCCCAGAACGACCGCCTGAATTTAGCCTTCGAAACCATTAATTTCCGGGAAACTATCGAGACGGCCAAAACCCGATTTGAAACTAGACATCCCGAAAGACAAATTGAGCTAACCCATGTCGGGGAAAAGGCCCTCTACGTGGTCGCCGACAAAGCTAAAATTATCGACACCGTTACCCGCCTTCTCGATAATGCCGATAAATTCTCGCCCTTAGCTAGAAAAATTATTCTAAAAGTTTCTAGGTCGTCCACTCAGACCACTTTGGAAGTGAACAATTTTGGTAAAAAAATTAGCGACGACGATCTTCCCCATATTTTTGAGGGCTACTACCGGGACAAGGAGAACCGAAGAGAAAGTATCGGCCTCGGTCTTTACTTAGTAAAAGCCATTGTCACGGCCCACAGGGGTAAAATAACCGTTAACTCATCCCCGACTAAAACTACATTTGTCTTGAAGTTCCCTTTGAAAAAATGATTACCCTCTCACACCCCGAAACTCTCGCCTCAACTTATGACCTAACTGGCGGTCAGCTCCTCCGGCAATCTCTGGACACTATCCTCACCCGTAACCGCGACCGCTATAGCGAACTAACTGAGCGAAAAAGACAACTTAGCCAACGACGAGGTCGAAGGCCAATTCCCAAATGTGAGACGAACAAGCTCGATCAACTTGAAAATGAAATCACTCGAGTCCTTCTTCACCGAGGCCCCCCAGCCATCGGCAAATCCACTTCCCGAGCCGCCCATATCGAATACTTAGAATCTCATGGCATTCAAGTAGCCCAAATCGTGTTCGACCCGATCTACCAAGATAGTATGAGTCAAACCGCTCGCGCTCTTGGTGAAAGTGGTCGGCTTAAAAACGCTCCCCGAACTCTTCGTTTTGCCGAGACTGACAAAGAGGCGTCTCACCGGCAAAAAATTAAACAAGACTTCCGCCTTATCCCTCTTCAGTCAATTAATAGAGAAATCAAACGAGTGGCCAACCGCTTTCTTCACTCTCCTACTAAGCCTGACCAGATACTTGACATTGAGGCACCGGCAGACCAGGGATTCGACAATCTGGCTCAAAATGATCGTGCCGTTACCGTCATGGACTGGCTCGCAAGCTTTATTTTCACAGAGGACTTTTACTATTTAAACTTTACAAGGGTCCAGTTCCAGGTAGGCAAGGACCGTTCAACCAATCCTACCCATCAAAGCGCCCACGAGGAACAGATAATAATGATTAACAGAGAACTCGGCTGGGTCGATCGCCAAAATCTCGATCCAACCGATGCCTCCTTAAGGACAGCTGCCCTTGAAAATGATCACCCAGGACTCCGCCTCAAACTCCAGGGACTCGACCAACTCCCTCTTCCTCCCCAAGATCGCCTTGAAATAACCGAGAAAGCACT
>CAZKPQ010000012.1:0-15035 GCA_964554695.1 uncultured Gammaproteobacteria bacterium
TTAGCCTTCCTGTCCTTGAAGGAAACGTGATACATCAAGAGCTGCCATACACCCATAGGAAGCCGCTGTTATGGCCTGACGATAATGATGGTCATGGACATCTCCCGCTACAAAAACTCCGGACGCTGACGTACTTGTTGGGAAATGACTATGAAAGGGTTCTTCTCCTGAAGGCAGGCCGTGGACCTGCTCTGGGTTTTTCAAAATATATCCTTTTTCGTCTAACTTAAGCTGCCCCGCAAAAATTCCCGTGTTCGGTTTATGCCCAATCGCCACAAATACTCCGTCCGTTGGAAAGAGGGCGTACAGCTCCCCGTTCTCCATTTTCCATCCGCCAATCCCTACTTCGCTGTCTTTTGCTTCATCCCGGACGGGCACCGTTGACCGGAAACGAACTGCTTCCACTTTGTTCTCTCCCTTGATCTCTGCCACGCAGGTATTCCACGTTACCTTAACATTGGGTAACAGGAATACCCGTTCCTGCATTATTTTGCTTGCCCTAAAATCACTTCGCCTATGAACAACGATAACCTCGCTGGCAAATTTTGCCAGGGTGATCGCCTCTTCCATCGCGCTATCCCCACCTCCCACTACCAGGACCCTTTTCCCCTTAAAAAAGAAGGCATCGCATGGAGCACAGGACGAAACCCCCTTACCAATTAACTTGTCCTCTCCCGGTACTCCGAGCCAGACAGTGTCGGCTCCCGTGGCTACAATCACCGTCTTACCTAACAGTTCCTCCTCATCCGTATATACCTTAAGTGGCTTCGTCGAAAAATCTACCCTTGTTGCATCCTTTAACCTCACTTCCACCCCAAATCTCTCCGCCTGTTGCTTAAAATTATTCATTAGCTCCGGCCCTAGTATGCCCTTTGGGAAACCCGGGAAGTTCTCTACTTCCGTCGTCAGCATTAGTTGCCCACCCCACTTCGCTCCCCCCACTACGACCGTTTTTAGGTTGTCACGAGCCGCGTAGATGGCTGCTGTCAGTCCAGCTGGCCCCGACCCAATGATGATACTTTCATAAATCATTGCTTTTTAACTTACTAGAGTTGACGCCCTTCCAGAAAGCCTACGAAGCCATAAGCCGGTTAACTGTATCAACCAATGCTTGCTTTCCCTGATAGCCGACCATTCTCTTCACCTCTTGGCCATTTTTAAATACAATCAAGGTTGGAATCGACATCACGCCGTACTTAACTGCTATCTGTTGGTTTTGGTCTACATCCAACTTACCGACCACTAACTTTCCTTCGAGCTGTTCCGCTAATTCATCAACAACAGGCGCGATAAGCCGACAGGGACCACACCATTCTGCCCAAAAGTCCACCAATACTGGGACACTTGCCTTTTTAAGTTCCTCGTCAAAATTAGCATCAGTAAGCTGTACCTTCATCGGCAGTTAATATAGTCCATTATTTTTCCGAAAACAATTCTCATCTTTTACAATCCCCTAGTGCCTTCTCCATCGTCCTCTCAATATCATCAACAATCTCCCGCGCTTCTGGGTAACTTAGCTTTACTACCCGACTCGGGTAAAAATGGAAGACTTGATTGCGACCCCTTTTCCAAACTCTCCACAGCTCGTCCGCTAGCCCCTCCCCGCCGCAGTAATTCACAATTCGGTCATATACCGATTCCGTGTGTCGTAAATCTTTCTCAAGCTGGGGATTTAAAGCCCTCCCAACCCGCCACCTCTCGCTTTCATATTGATCCTTCGTAATTGCCCCTATCTCAAAAAAAAGTTTCTTCAAGAACCCTTCGTATACCTTCGCTGCTGGAAACACTACAAATGAAAAGTCATGAAATCCTCCGGAAGCCGAAGCTAAAAGTAGTTGCCCATCATTCCAAAGTTCCAACAACTCCGACCCAATAAACTCCTTTAACTTTTCACTCATCCTCTCATCATATCAACTCACCGGGAGAAATTAGAATCTTTAGTCACTAGAACAAATTATCCGTCGGGCTAGGTTGCCGTGTTGGTCCAGGAGTTGGTGTCTGTGCTGGACCAGCCATCCACGATGCTCCGTACGAAACCCAATTACTAAATTCATCATCCTGCAAACAATCAGCCGCCGGTGTTCCCTTAGCCACTGCCGCCGCTCTCATCACCTCAGTCGTCGAATCGGGCGTCACCACCACGCTATAAATTGGCGAGTCTTGCGAAGCTATTGGCGCCTCCGGGTCAAAGATCTGACACATTAGTGCCCCATCTTTCTGGTAACTAGCCGAAGTCGGCCCCTCTTCCGCTGACCCTTTGCCGTTTTCACTAGTGGTTGTTGCTACAGACCAACTCGTGCTATTTCCCTGTCCGGAGTCTGTGTTGACACAGCTGATCAAAAGTAAGCCCACCAAAGCTAGGCTTACCAAAAGAACCCTCTCTCTTCCTAAAAAATTCGCCGGATACCGCCTATTTCTCATAGAGGTCTAATATTATAGGATAATGTGGTCCTCTCTGCAAATCTCGACTGGCCTCTCGGCGTGGGCTAGCTAGCAGCCAGCTCTCCTAAACTTAATAATGCCCAAACCCCACTCCCTTAACCCGCTCGAGGGCTCGCCTCGCATATCTTTACTTAAGCTTTGACAATTGGGTTTTCTCTCCTGTAGGATAACTTCTAATGCCTTTCGACGCAGAACCCCCCGCTTGGGTTATTGATGTCTCCACCATAAAGAGAGGTGGACCTAGGGTTTCCTATCCCCATCCAGAAAATCCTCCTCCGGAGCCCGGGAAGCGTCCACTCTGTTTTGCCCTTGAAGGCCAACCCAAAACCTGTGGCCCAATTACGGTCTCTGGCCTCGGTCTTGCTACCGAGCTCGCCTCCTGGGAAACCCCGGATAACCAGGTAGCTAATCCTGCCCGTTATCAACAACTTTTGGAAGCCGCCCAAGCCAACGGTGCGTCAAATATCGAGATTAAATTTGAACTATTAAGTCCAACTGACTTCTCGGTCGAGGACTTAGCTGTTCTAAAACCTAGTCGTATCACCCATATTCCCGCCGTGTTCTTTAATCCGGAAACCCACAAACTGACCCTTCTTATAAGAAAAATCGCCTGGCCTTCAGAAAAGGCCTCTTTCCCATCTGGTATAACTAACTCCGACGCCATCTATGCTAGCCTCATCCTCTCTGGAGCTGTTAACGCCCTTGCCGCCCAGGATTTCGACGCCGCTACACTTCCTCGCGGCCCAAGATTCGCTCTTAGTACTAAGTCCAGCCGAGTTAACTGGCAGCACCATCTTAACGAAAATGGCTATGCCAATAACCTTATTAACTTTGCCACTGGAAAGCGTGGTGGGGAACTTCCCCTCTTCACCTTCCATACTCGTCCGACTGAGACCTCCCATCATTTCACTGCCCCTTCTCGCCTCGATCAAGCCCTTGCCTCTTTACGCCGAGACCAGCTCAACCGATCACAACCCTGGAAGTTTGCCGACAAAAAAGCTTGGAAGACAAAAGTTCGTTCTAGCTAGTTCCAATCTTCCAACTATCCTATAGGTTGACTCTTTCCCAGCTTCACTGATATGATAATTCCTTATGTCTATCCACGAAACCAGTCTTCCTCAGCTCAATAAAGTTTTAGAACAGACTCGTACCGTCCTTAAAAGGGGCGTTAATGACGCTACTCAGAATCTGAGGCAAACAGGTATCGATATACTTAATCGTCTCGATCACTATAATCCCCGCCACATTGTCGCATTAGAACTCTTTGCCTTATTCGGTATGTTCATCCCCATGAGCCTCTGGTTGGCTACTGACAACCACGCCGCAAACCTTGACATCGCCCTCCGGGAAGCGGGCGTCTTACCTAGAAAAACCCTTCAAGCCGAAGCTTCCTGGCGTGTGGGGCCTCGGGAATACTGGCGAGAATTTCTCACTGCCCGTCAAAAACTCGAAGGTGACGGCCAACTCACTTTAGTCGCCCAAAACCACTCTGACGCCGACCAACTCCGCCTCACTGTTGTCGCTAGCCACCCTAATGTCCCCTTGGATTTGAAAGTGCAACACCGAGGGCTTAACTATCTATTAAACTTCGCCCAAAACCCTAACCAGTGCGAGCCCGTAATCCCCGAAAGTTTCAGCCACGCTGCTCAAAGAGCCGTCCCAGTCACCCTCATCCCTCTGATTGCTGGCTTACCTGCAGAGGACCAAGCCATTACTATTACCTCTCTTGTTCGCCAGGCTCGCGATCTTCGCGGCCCCGAGGGAGACGATCTTTTACGTGGTTTTTCTGAACTCGACCGCTTTTCCGCCGCGGGACTTCTGAGTCAGCCTGACGTCTTGGTCGCCGATGTCCTCGTTAATATGGATAGCCCAGCCCGAATGAAAATGAGCGACTTTCCCTGTTTCACTCCCACATCACCCCCCATCTCAGGCGTTAAGGGTCTTTACTAAACTAGCACTACTTTTTACCATCTTCACCATAAAAAGTTCTAATATGATATAATCTCTTAGTATTATCCTGAGAGCGATGCCAAAGACTGCCACGTGCCTTGAGCGCGGACAACCTGCGGGTAGCGAAGGAGGACTTAAAAGAGCTCCCCATAATATTAATCGACTCCGCCGTCGCGGTTGGCTTGTACCCTTCACCGCTCTCCTTGTCTTTTCCACTCTCGCCGCTTGTGTCCCCGCCCAAGGTGCCCCACTTGAAAAATCCAATCTTGCTGTCGATGCAAAAGCCGCTGAGTCTGCCCAACCACCCCTCGCTAAAGCCGAAGCAAAGGCCGGACGCCTTGTCGCTTGTAGTAACTATCCCCTCTCTGGCACTATTTCTGACGACGGCACCCTCCTGGATATTAGTGGCCAAGATCAACCAATTTCCACTTTAGACTACGGCGATGGTTTCGACCTCACTCGGTTCCGTGTTTGTGTTACCGATCCATCAACCGGAGACACCGCCGAGTATAGTCTCTCCTATCAGGGCAAAACCACTCTCGCTATTGCCACTCCAAACCAGCCAAGTGTCCCGGACGGCGGTGGCAACTATACCGAGCCTCAGCTTAGCCTAAGCCCTCGCTTTGGAATCTACTCGAATGGCCGGAATCAGGCCGTCGGGACCCCCCCTCACAACGAATTCATTCCCCACGGCGACAGCTCTGTTGAGGTTATAAACGCCGGTGACGGCACTTATCGAGTATCCATTGACGACCTCCTCAATATTCGAAACGCCTTTTCGCCTAACTAGCCCCATTCGACTTTGACTTCCCCACAAAAACTTCCTAAAGTATTACCATGGGCAAAAGGTTTTCTGTCCTCCTTTCCCTAGTAAGCCTAGTCGGAGCTTTATTCGTTCTCCCGTTTCTCTTCACCACCCCCCCATCTGTTTTCGCCTATTGCCAAGGGACTGGTGGGGGCTCAAGTTCTACGGGTTGTAGCTGTAATAATTGCGACGGCCACTACACCTGTCAGGTCTATGGTAGCAGTGTACATGAACAGTGGTGGACGCAATGGGCTCCGAACGGTACTCCTGGTGCCAACTGTACTCGCTACTGGGCTGATTCAACCTGTAGTGGCTTCAATGAAGCAAATCAATATTGCGGGGCAGCTACCTGTAAACCCGACGGGGCCAGTTGTACAGCCGGAACCGAATGCTGTGGTAAGACTTGTAATGCCAGTGGCCAATGTGCTTCCCCCTGCTCGGGTAATGAGAATAATAAAACCGCTTGCGAAGCTAATGGCGGCACCTGGAACACCTATAACGAAGTCGCCTGGACTGATCCGGCCGACCGGAAACTGGAGAATGGTCAGGTCTGCATGTATGGCACTGTGGGTAATTGTAAAGCAAACGGCTGTGACCAATACCAACTTGCCGGCTGTGCTGCCAACAACTGTGACTATCTCCCAGATTCCGGCGCTCCCGCTGGAGCCTTCTCCTGTAGCCGCTGCGACTGCCCGCCGGTTGAGCCCCCACCTGATTGTGAGGACTTAAAAAGCCTCACCACTTATATTGGTTATGGCAGTAACGCCACCGCCCAGAACCTTATTAACAACGGCACTTGCCAAGGTACCTCTTGTAGCGACTTTTCTTCCAGCTGTACCGGGGTAGTCTGGCGCAGCCAGGCAATTGTTAATCTCCCCCCATCAATCGGTGGACAACCTATTAATCGTCTCTGCACTCGGGCCAATTCCAACCCCAACGTCAACGAGCTCACCATCAAAGACGTCACCAATAACGTCGCTTTTGTAAATGGCGGCGGCATCGACGACCGAGTCTACACCTATAGCGTTGCCTCTATCGGCCAAAACAGTCCCGGCGAGTATATTCATATTGGATCATCCCGAGCTAAAATTGCCCCTTACTGCGAGGCCCAAGGGTCGGCTGTTAGATTTTGCTTAAGTGATAGTTCCCAACAGGCCGACAACCCCTATCCCCTGGGAGACTACATTAACAGTACTCCGCCCTTAACTCCCCCCACCGTCGATCGGACCAGTAAAGGTCAAATGAGTAATGGCACTTCCTTTTCTTGGAACCACACTGTTGAGGAAAACAATCTCGGCCTTCTAGTCGTTGGCGTCTCTTACCGGTTACCCGGCAGCACTGGCCGGGTCAAATACGTTCGCTTTGACGGCGTCAACCTGACCCTTCTCCCTAACAGCAAAGCCAATTACAGTGACGTTCGCCTAACGGAGATCTGGTATCTAAAACAACCACCCGTTAAGACCAGCAGTCTTGCGGTTGCCTTTACTGTCGAACCCGAAGAAGCTGCTGCTGGCGCTGTTTCCTACACTGGCGTCAACCAGACTACTCCTTTTGCAAATAATACTGGCTATGTTGCCACCGGTCGAAATACTTCAGCGACTGACATTTCCGCTATTACTGTCCCTAACACCACTTTAACTCAAAGAGTCTTTGCCGTTATTTCCGCTCAAACCCCCAAGCCCACTCTTACTCAAGGCAACCTCCTCTGGTCTAAAACTACTAACAACAACAATATTAACAGTCAAGGTGCTCACCGAGTTGGAAATGACAATGCCCCTCAAACCATTAGCTGGACTTATGGCTATAACAACGCTCGCTGGGCTATTAGCGCCGCCGCTATCAATGCCGGAGCTACCCGGGTTGCCAACACACTCTACTGGTCCGTCCCTGATTGGGGCAACCGCTGTGGGGGTAATCAGAACCGAAGTCGCCTAGTCATTAACCCTGCCTATCAAGGTGTTGGTAACGGTAGTAACGGCTCTCCCGCCCTTATCCTCACCACCAAGTCTAAACAATTCACCCCACCCGCTCTCCCTCCCAGTGATCAAGTTTATAGTTGGCGAATTGATACTAGTAACGACGGTGGCATTAACTGGACCCAAGGGCCCCCCGGCTGGACTTTCGTCGTTCAAGGCCAAGCCTCTGCCCCTAACCTTCGAGTTACCAACTTTTGTGTCCGTACCACTGGGGCTTGCGCTGGCACTGCCACCGGTTCCCCTAATCAAACAGCTGAAGTTCAGGTCACCGTTCAAAATACCGGTAGTAGTCAAGTTCCTGTCGGCACTAAGATCTCCCTTTATCACAACCGCCCTTCTGGCAACACCGGCCTCGACTGTACTAGTAGTAAAACTAACAGTGTCACCGTTACTAATACCCCCCTTGCTCCCGGCACCAGTCGTGTATTTACCATTCCCTTCACCCTTCCCTCTGCTCTTGGCACTTACACTGCCACTGCTCTCGCTGATAGTGAGCCCACTAACCCCAATTACTGTGGGCTCGACGAATCCCCTAATGGCGCGAGCGCTGAATGTGTCGCCGGTGACTGTTCCGGATCAGACAATGTCCCAAGTCCTCTAACCGGTACAAACGTTGTCACCTATACCGTCACTAGCCCCGCCTATTTCCAAGTAAATGGCGGCGACCTTACTTCCGGCAACACCATCTCCTCTTCTGTCCCAACTTCTACTTACCTTATTAAAAACTAACTTTACATGACTGCCTCTAAACCCTACCATCTTAAAAAGGGTAAATTAAAAATGACCAGGTCTCTCGCCGGCATTATTATTGGTCTTTCTCTAACGATCATTATTGTCGCCGGCTATTTTGCTCTCCGACCGGTCAAAACTCCCTTTCCTTCTTCCGACCAAACTCCTAGCCGCCAGGTTGACCAAAATCTTCCTCAAAGTATCACTCTCCCCTCTCCCGCATCAGCCGGGAAGACTATTACCCTTACTGGAAACCTTGTCGTTCTTGATAAGTGCTTGGGAAATCTCATCTGTTTTGAGATAACTAATATTAAAGACTACCGCGCCTCGAAGGTCTATGTTACTAACCTCCAGCCAGAAAACATTGGTGAAGGGGTTGTTACTCCTGCCGACTCCTTCCTCAATAACTACCAAGGTCTTACCGTTCGTCTGACCGGTCGTCTTATTCCCGCCTCCGACGCCCTGCCCGAGTACTTACTCGTCGAAAAACTCACCCGCCTATGAAACGCTTACTATTTTCCCTATTTTTCATATTTGGGCTTTTTGTTATTCGACTAAACTTCGAACCGCCATCCGTTGCCGCCGCCTGCGCTAAGCCGTCCCTCCCCTCTTTAACCATTAATAATGTCCAAGATCTTTCCTTTAGGGGTGTTTGGAACCGACCTACTAACTTCAGCGCCACTTGTGACCCCAGGCGCTACGACTTTCGCTATCGCCAGACTGGAACCACCAACTGGACTAACCTTACTTTAACGACCAACCTAGTCGATGATCCCTATCGCGCCACCGTTTCTAACAGTGCCTCAACCCCCGTTACCTCAAATACAAGTTACGAGGCCCAGGTTCACGCCTGTAATAATGGCGGCTGTAGCGCCTACACCGCTTCCCAAACTTTCCGCACCGATTGTAGCCCACCGGCTATCCCCACCAATCTTTTCGAGTCGAATGTCTCCAAAGCCGCCTTTAGAACCAACTGGACCCCATCTGCCACCTGGGGAGGCTGTGGCGGCCGAACTCAAGAACTTCAAGTCAGTCGCGACTCCGCTTTCCCTAGTACTAACCGCGACGACTACAATATAACCGACGGTACCGCCACCTCCCGAACCATCAACACCTATAATGGAGCCGCCCTCCAAGCCGGTACTCTCTACTATTGGCGCATCCGCGGTTGCTCTTCTAATGCCAACGGCAAAGTCTGCTCTGCATGGGCCACGGCTTCCACCGTTACCGATTGCTTAAAACCAGGTGTTCCCACTAATCTTCGGGAAACCCCGGCCACTGATACGACTCTTACCGCTTGGGACTTTCCCAATAGCGGCTGGAGTGGCTGCCGCGCCTCTCAGAGGTTCTATCGCGTCTATCGAGGAGCACCTGATAACACCACCATGACTTTTACCTTCGACACTCCCTTGGGAGACGGTAACCGGTCTTTCAATTTTGGTACCAACTCCCCCACCGGCAACTCTCCGCTTATCCCCGGTACCAAATATTACTGGCGAGTCCAGGCTTGCGTCCGAAATGATGATGGCACCACTGCCTGCGGCGATTTGGCCAACCAGAACTCTTTCACTACTACTTGTATCCCCACAACCACCTATGCTCATAGTTTTACTTCCCCCCAGAGCCCGCCCAACGGCTCCCGCACCGGTAACTCCTCCATTGTCCCTATCACATGGACCACTCTCTCAAATTGGGCCAGCTGCGGTTCGCGACTCTCCTCCGACCCCCTCGGTGAAACTAGATTCAAAGTCTTTCTTAGTACCGCTAATGGTGGCCCAGCTTCTATGTCCACCTACAAAGACGTTAGCTATGCTACTCGAGCCGAATCTTTAACCCCACTTCAAACTTCCGCCACCTATCACTGGACAGTCTATGCTTATAACACCACCCAGCCCGCCACTCTTATCCAGGCTGCCAGTGGTATTTGGTCTTTTGTCACTGCTTGTGTTGCCCCTTCCCGGCCATCCCTTTCCTCGCCCGCTAACAACTCTACCGGTGTCCAGCCTTCGCTTCTCGCTTTCGACTGGTCCGATGCTAACTTTCAAGGCTGTACTGCCACCAATTATTACAACTTAGAACTGGTTAATGTTACTAATTCTTCCCGTTCGAAAACCTATCAAAATCTTTCTTCCTCCTCCTATAATCCTCCTGACGCTGATATCGATCTCAACTCATCCTATTACTGGAGCGTCGAAGCCTGTAATAACGGTACTACCAATGGCACTCCGATCTGCACCGATTCCGCTACCGACCCTGATACCGGTCTCTTCACCTTCACTACTGCTATTTCCGCCCCTCCTCCCGGGACTGGGGAGTCTGGTATTGCCCGTGCCCCCAATACCGAGGCCAATATCTTTCCCCGGCCTTCTTCGGGTAATCTTAACTCCACTCGTTGGGCGGCTAACGCGGTCGTTTCTTCCGCCCTTACCACTCCCGCCACCTATCGAGAACTAGCTGAGAAAGTTCTCCAAAATGCCGGCTTACCTGCCGGGCCCGATTCTGGAAATGTTCTGGCTAATCTAAATACCACCTCCTATTGTGGCAACCCCTTAGGCTACTTCAATTCCGCTAACAATCGTTATCGCTTCTACTGTTATGGCCAAAATCAAATCGACGAAATAATAGCCTCCCTCCCGGTTAATAATTCAAATAGTAGTCCCCTCTATATTCTTATTCCCCACCCGGGGACTAATTTGCCCGGCGGTTCTGAAACCCTTGACAGCGCCGGTACCGGTATGACTATCTCTAACCGTCGAATTCTCCTCTTCGTTAACAGTAGCCTAACTATAAACGATGATATAACCGTCGACAGTTCCGTAGCCAATAATCCCTGGTCCTCTCTTATGGTCATTCTCGATGTGGCCGGCGGTAGTCCCGGCGACCTTACGGTTCCCGCCACCCTTCAACGCCTTGACGGTTTCTACGTCTTCCCTGGTGCCTTTCGGGACGGCGCCACCAATCAGTATCGCCTCGTTGGTACCGGCGCCCTTATTAACACCGGTTCTTCTGGTATGGCTAGCCCCAATGGCTTTCAACGAACCATTAATACCGATGGCCCCGACGCCGATGCCATCATTGACTCCTCCGAAGAGTGGACCTACAACAGTAAGTATCTCTATCTCTATAAGGACGTCTTAACTACTCCGACCTACGTTTGGAAAGAGGAAGCCCCCTAGTAAACTGATTACTACCTAATTTCCACCCTACCTACGAAGGGGCGCTCCTTCCCTTACCTTATAACTTCCCGCTCTAGTCTGCTTCCTTACAGGAGTGATCGGTTGCCGGAGTGACCTTTTCTTGGTAGTTACAAGCAAAACACGAGAAGTCGAGGATATTAATCTCCCCATTTCCATCACAATCAAAGCACGAACCGTCTTTCCCTTCGCCTCCCCAACACGAATTCTCCACAGTAGTACAGCTCTGATCTAAAGCCGTGCAGCCATGTCTATTCCCTGTCCCTCCGGCCAGCCTTTTACAGGCATTATTTACGCACGAGAAATGCGTTTCGCTCACGGGCTTACAACGGCCGTCAACTGTACATACCTTACCATCGGTACAATCGCTGTCGGTAGTGCAGGTAATCTCCCTGCTGCAGCTCTCCGCCACCACTTCGCACCCAAACAGATTATCTCCAGCCCCGCTTACTCGCTTACAAGCATTACTTACGCAGTCAAGATGAGTTTGGTTAAGCGGCTTACAGCTATTATCAACACACCCCTGGCCCGATGGACAGTCACTATCCTTAGTGCACCCGGTGCTACAACTGCCTCCTACTGCCGTACAGCCATTCTTATCATCTCCCTTGCCTTTAACCCACTTGCAAGCATTACTTACACACTCAAGGTGACTTCTGGCCTTCTTCCGGCATTTTCCGTCGACACAAACCTTATTTCCAGAGCACTCTGAGTCATCCTCGCAACCCGTTCCCCCACCATCTTCTGATTCCAAAGCTAGCACTAGCGTTCCTCCTGCCGCTAATGTCCCGCTTTCTTCATCTAAAACTTCTTTTCCTTTCATAAGAGCTGCCTTATAACTACCAGCCGTACTCTTCTTGTTCGCCCACTGCCCCAAATTATTTGCTGGCACCACTTCACTAAATCGTCCCTTAGCCGTTGGTCCTTCGATAAAGACATCTAAGCCTTGGCAATTATTCGGGCAAGTGGCTTTTACTTGAAGCGTCCCGTCACTACTTTGACAATTGCCCCCCTGCTGGTCACAACAGTATCGGCAATAGCTTCCGTTCCCGGGTCTAACATTCTTGAAGCAGTTGTCAAAACATGAATTATTTCCCCCCGGCGGCGGCGTTGTTCCCTGACATTCGGCACTATCAGCAACATTACAAGCAGTCCCAAAATGGTACGAGGATTCGCACTCCCCGCCACAGACATCTTCCCCGGATTGACAAGGATCATTGGAATCATAAATCGGCGGATTAACATAGTTGACTGTTCCGCATAGGTTACTTGCCCCGCTACAAACCTTTCCCGCATCCTTGGCCTTATTAAGGCAATCCACTGCTTGCTTAGCCCGCTGACATTTAGTTTGTCCCGATGTCTGATTTACTAATATCGCACAAGCCCCACAATCTCCCGCATCACACTGACAACTTAAATCGTTGTCGCCACAACTTGCCTCCGGCCGAAGGATCGTCGACAACGGATTTTGCACCCGCAGCACCGAAAGCGTTAAAACTCCCCCCAGGGCAACAATTAAAAGCACCGCCCCAATCACTCCTAACTGCTTAGGCCTAATAATCATCCGTTGAATATGTTTTGGTGCTAGTTCAATGTTCACGTCTTTAAAATCCTACGCTCTTACCATAGTACTTCGAAAAACAAGAAAAATCTACAATATTCACTTCACTTACTGAATCACTATCCCGGTAACAATCAAAGCACTTCGCCCTTCCTTGGCTGTCTCCCTGACACAAAACCTCAGACCCGTCTAAGTTCGCCGAACCAGCCTCATTACTGCCCTTATCTTCCCCGCACGCTTTAACCTCAAAGTAATCTAAAACCAGAATATTCCCCGTTGATTTAGGATTCCTCTCTTGTAGTGTCTCTAGAACGATCGCGTGTTCCCCGCAGGGAAGTGTCTTGGAATCAATCCAAATTTCTGGCTTTATCGTCTTCGCCGATACTCCTGGCGTGTACTGGTCAAATTCTTCCGCCGTTCCCCCGTCAATAACCACCTTCAGCTTACCTCTGTTCCCAGCTCCGAGTCCGACCACCCGTATCCCTGCCCCCTGAAACTTTACCGTTACCCGACTTGGCTCTTTATCAAGATTGTCCCACGGCCACAGGTGATAAGTTCCCCCTGACGGATCGTACCCGAAGTCCAACTGCTTCTTTCCCACTCGCCACTTCCCGCCTTCGTACTTTACCCGTGAGTCGTTATCTTCAATCCTAACCGAGCTATATTCCCCAGCTTCTCCAATCTTTGGATTCTGTGGTCGAAGCACTCCCCGAACTAAAACTACCCCAACTAAGAAGACTAGTATTAGAAGTCCAACTGCCAATGCAACCAAAACCTTCCTTCTCACCACTTAATCGTACCTTACCCCAATAACCAATTTAAAGTCGAACTGGGTTAGAAGAGAAACTTCCTAGCTAGAAATCCGCCTATCCCGGCAAATCCTGCGCCCCCAAAAAGAAGAAAGATTGTGTTTTCGAAGGCGCCTGTTGCTGGAAGTGTCGGCGGTGGCGTCGTACTCCCGCTACTATTTATCGTATAAGTTCCATTATTTACCTCAGTTAAAAGCGGCGTCGGTCCCGACGCTGCCGCTACTTGTGACGTATCCAGTGTCGAGTTTTCGTCAAACACAAAATCCACTTGGGCAGCTCCTGCTGCCGCCGCTCTAAATGTGATGGTCGCTAGAGTTCCTCTAGAGTTATAGGTACTTCCTAATGCCCCGGCGTCAAACCTAATCTCCCCTGTCGTCGGATCTACCCTGTTCTCCAAAACCTGCGTCAAAATTGTTCCCGCAGTAATCGTCGACCCCACTACCTCTAGAAGGGTTGTGTCATAGTTAAGAATCGCCGTCGCCCCAGAAACTTCTTCACCTTCTGTATCTAAAATTATATCCACGTCAAAAGATTCCCCGACCGTTTTCGTGGCCGTTGCCGGAGAAAGTGACAGTGACGCTGCCCACACCCCCGATGCCCGCGCAAGAAGCAGCGCGTTTAGGAAGATAAATACCAATAGGCTTTTGCAAAAAATTTTCATTCTGACCCTTTATTTAAAAGTATATCGCGCATTGGTTACCTTGCCCAAAATATCCTGGGCCGTTCCGTGTTCCGCCATGTTCGAATCTGTCGTCGCTCCCGCTGTGTAATCAAACGTCAAATTAACTTCCCCTGCCTTCTTGGGGCTTATTCTAAATGTCCCCAAAATCCCGTTCACTGCCTTGGCTTCAAACGTTAAAGCCGAAAACCGAATCTTACCGGTCGTGTTATCAATTTTATTTAACGGCACTTCCGGCAGAACCGATCCAGCCGTTACTTGTTGCCCAACCACTTCTACTTTAGTCGGATCAAACGAGATAATCACATCTACTCCGTCAATCTCTTTCCCAGCTGAGTCCACTAGAATTCCGACTGGATATGACTGCCCCGCTGTGAAGGTAAACTCCCCTGTGTCTGGCGATAACGCCATACTAGCCTGGTCTTCCGAGGCAGCCGCGGTCAAATTCTGCGCTGGCTCATAGTCGGTAGTTGATTGTTGCCTACTTAAAGTCAGCGCTCCCACCCCCACCGATAGTACCAATACTAAAAGGCCACTTGCTATTGGTAACCAGGCTAATGGATTTCGCATCTAGTTCAGTTTGAGCCTTTTAAAATCAAATGTCAACCTATTTCTCTTGTTTCTTAGCCCCACTCTCTAGGCCTAGGCTTCGAAGCTGTTTGACTTTCCACATAAACAGCCTTGCCTTTGACCTTGCCTTACTGTCTAAAACAAATGACAATGCCGAATCCAGTATTGGCCTTGGCACTTCCTTTGCTAACTTAATGTATAGCGTCTTGTGTGAAGGATCCCCAAGTTCATCCGCCAAATAGATGCCATATTTCTGAAATTCCCGAGACAAATACTTGTCTTCATCCGATATCTTATAATTCGATATGGCCGCTTTAATC
>CAZKPQ010000013.1:0-14808 GCA_964554695.1 uncultured Gammaproteobacteria bacterium
TTAAAACCGAGACTCTTAATGTTTTCTAGCATTTTGGTAGCCCGCTCAATTCGCTTAGCCAAAGCGAGACGACAATAGTCCCGGAGGGCAGAGTTAGTGGGATCGACAAAAAGGCCAGTGACATGGAAAAGGGAGATCTGAGAAGGAACTTCAGCCAGGGTTACAGCCGAGACTTCAATGCCGGAGATAAATTGGACCGGATGGTTGAGGGATTTGAGATGTTTGAGAGTTTCAGGAGAAGGGAGAGCGTCATGGTCGGTAAAAGCCACTATGCCAATCTGATTTTGAGCGCAAACATCGAGAACCTCCGCGTGAGACAGATGGCCATCAGAGGCGGTAGTATGGCAATGAAGTGTTTCGTATGGAAGGGGTGGTTGAATGGTCATCTAGATTGATTTTAGGCTACAATTAATATAATGACAATGTCTGAGTTTCTGGCAGCACCATTTAAATACCCGTGGAAGGGGGCACCCTGGTGGCGAAAAATTCTTCGCTATATCTACAGAAGGGCCCATAATACAGGAGCGGGCGTTGTGGTGTACTTCAGAGTAAAAAATAGGCCGATGACGCTACTTCTTCACCGAAGCGAGCCATGGAATGATTGGACATTTCCGAAGGGTAGCTTGGAACCTAGGGAAACTGATGTCAAAAAAGCAGCTTTGAGAGAAGGTAGCGAGGAAACAGGGCTCAGCCTAAAAATTGAAAAGAAATTGGGAATAAACAACTATGCGTTCTTTAAGGACGACGCCTTTGAGCTTACCTACCGGTCGATTCATTACTTTCTGGCTAGGGCCAAAGACCAGAAAGTTAATTTAACCAAAAACCCGGATAAAGACGAGATTAAAACCTTCGATGATCTTCGGTGGGTGAGTTTTCCAGAGGCAAGAAAAATGGTTAAACATCAGACCGAACGAGATTTTCTCCTAGCAGCTGAAAACTCCTTTAAAGATAATTAAGTAAATTAACAATGCTTGCTTTATCAATTAATAATCTGGCGAAGTCTTATCATGTCCCCTTATTTCGGGATTTTACAATCCAGGTTGAGGGAGAGGGAGTGATTGGTTTAATTGGAGACAATGGCTCGGGCAAATCAACGCTTCTTCGGATTCTTGCGGGGGTAGAAACAGCTGATGGGGGAGGCTACCGATTTCACGAGGCGAGTGTTGGTTACCTGCCACAAGAGATAGAAAGTTTGCCAGAACTGTCTGGAGGACAAAAGAAAATTCAAGAGCTTCGACGACTCTTTTTTAAAGAAAAGCGGAATGTGGTTCTTTTAGACGAACCAGATAATCATTTAGATATTGAGAATAAGATCTGGTTAGAGGAGGTAATTAAAAACTTTAGGGGACTAGTAATTATTATCTCTCATGACCGGAAACTTCTGGCAAATGTAACCGATAGGGTCTGGCTGGTAGCGGAAGAGAAAGTTAACGACTACAAATTCGGTTATCAAAAGTTTAGCGACTTTTATCAAGATGAACTGGAACAGCGATTTCATCTTTTCAAAGTGCAGGAAAAAGAAAGGCAAAGGTTGGAGAAATTAGTGGAAGTCTTTAGGGCGCGGGCGGCGGCAAACGATAAACTGGTCGGTCAATACCACAATATGGAGAAAAGGCTTGAGAGATTTGAACGAGAGATGGCAGCGCCGCCACCGGAAACAAAGAATAGTTTGGGAATTGAGGTGGACTTAGGGAAGCAGCACCGACGAAAGACGGCTATTTTTGCCTCGGGAATTAGTAAAAGCTACGGCGACAAGCAAGTTTTAAATGACTTGCGATTCCATCTTTTTTGCGGCGAGAAAGTGGCAATCATGGGACCAAATGGTCGAGGTAAAAGCACCCTTCTTAAGATACTGGCAAAAGTACTTTTACCAGACCAAGGAGAAGTGGAATACGGGCCCCAACTTCGGTTTGGTTACTTTTCCCAAGAACACTACGAAGCTTTAGACCAGAGAAAGACGCCGGCGGAGATTTTGCAATCAGCGAAACCGGGTCTTTTAGTAGACCAAGCTAGATATCTAGAAAGGTTTCTGTTTAGAAAAGAGACCTCCAACACGCCGGTTAAGTATCTATCGGGTGGGCAAAGGTCACGGGTTCAACTAGCAAAGTTTCTTGTACTTGATCCAGAAATTTTACTTCTAGATGAACCGACGAATCACTTAGATATCCAAAGCACGGAGGTTTTAGAAAAGTTCTTGATCGAGTACCAAGGGGGATTTGTACTTATATCACATGACCGACAGCTAGTAGCTAACGTAGCTTCGAAAATCTATACGATTGAGGAAGGAAAGTTGAGAGAAGCTTTCTAAACCACCAAAGTCCCGAGAAGATCGGGATTTGGCTTGGGTTTTTGGGTAAACACACAGTCAAGCTTAACGAATTGACTTCTTTAAGGCTTTACCAGCAGTAAACCCAGGGGTTTTGCGAGCAGAAATCTGGATAGAGGCTCCGGTTTGGGGATTTCTACCAGTTCTGGCGGCGCGGCTTCGGACACTGAAAGTACCAAAGCCAGTAATGACAACTTTTTCACCCCTTTTAAGAGCATCGCGAACGGAATCAAGAGTTGCTTGAAGAGCTTCGCGAGCAGCTTTATTGGTGAGACTGGCTTTCTTGGCGATGACGTCGACTAAATCAGCTTTTGTCATTTAATTCACCTCCCTTCAGATGTGTGAATAGCAACATTATATTTTTTCACATACGGACAGCCCTTTTACTTTGGATTGTATCATCGGTCCGGGGTCACTGAGGTGTTCCCTTCGAGTCGTCACTTCAACCCTTTTTACACAGCCCATTCTTACTGTCAATTTAACAAGGTACACAAGGTTTGTCAATAGTTCACAATCTGATCTCAAAGGATCAAATTAACGGGCCAAACCAATTGCCATGACTCTTGACAAATTGGCAGTCAACATGTTAGAGTGCTAGATAAGAAAGGAGGTGGGAATATGGCAATAATAAGGTACGATCCTTTTGCAAACTTCAACTCGATTCTTCGCTGGCCGGCTCTTTTAGATGAAGACTTTGCTGGCAGCAGCCAAAATTTAGATGTTTTTGAAACGGACACTCAGGTTGTTGTTCGAGCTAACGTGGCGGGCATGGATCCCAAAAAGGTAAATGTCACTTTCCACAAAGGAATACTGACGATAGCCGGGGAAGAAGAGGAGAAGGAAGAAGATAAAAATAAGCGGTTTTACCAAAGATCTTACAGCAACTATTACTACAAGGTAGCGGTACCCGGAGAAATTGATACAACCAAGGAACCGGAAGCAACCTTTAAGAATGGAATGATGGAGGTAGCCTTCCTCAAAGTTCCAGAGGAACAGCCAAAAAAGATTAACGTAAAGAGTTAATCGAACTCTTTATTCAAAAGCAAAAGCGGACCCCCTGGGGGTCTGCTTTTGTCTTAAAGGAGTCAGGTTGTTGATGTAGGACGGATTTGCATTTTGAAGGTTTTTTTGATATATTTAGATCTAGTTTCCGCCAAACGGAAACTTTTTTTTGGCTTATTCGGCTCAACAGAGCCGGATTAGGCAGAAGCCAATATGATTAATGTTTCCCTGCCCAAATTTAAATACGTTCGAAAGCTCCTTGGATTCACCAAGTCGGGATCCTCTGTTCTGGGTAAACAGGCTCGAAAAGTAGCCACGGTAAAACGGGTGAAGAGGGTCTCCGGAGCAAGCCTAATTGGCTTACTGTCAGCGGTAGCGATTATTCGCTCAGTAGGCACAATTGGAGGTCAATTAGCCTTCGACCCCAACGCTGCATCGGGAAATTTTCCAACGGTTGACGCAATAACGATTGAATCGATTCAAGTTCCGCTTGTTTACGACTATGAATCTAGGGGAGTTTCAGCCTTCCACACAGGGGTTGACCTTGTAGCTTCGACAGGCACACCGATTAAGCCAATTATGAAAGGAAAAGTTCGGGCAACGAACTATGATCTTTTTGGCTACGGGAACCACGTGATTGTTCTTCATGATGAAGGTTATGAGTCATTATATGCACATCTTTCTAAAGTCGAGGTTACTCCGGGAGACGAGATCACCAACGAAACGAAGATCGGAGAAGTTGGATCAACGGGTCTTTCGACTGGTCCCCACCTTCATTTAGAAGTTCGACAGAACGGACAGCTTCTTAATCCGGCGGATTTAGTACCCGGTGTAAAGTAATCCCTTCTTATGTAGGCCGTTTAATGTCGTTGACAAGACGCCTTTCATTGTTATAATTAGTAAAACTTAGTATTACTACATTAAATGGCAAGGTCTACAAAAATAGTTGGGTTTTCAGTTCCTCCAGAAATCTATAAAGATCTAGAGGAGTTAACACACTCCAAGCACCAAACGCGGAGTGAGTTTATTCGGGAAATGATAGAAGTTTATAAGCGCTCGGGGGAAAAAATGCTTCAGGACGGATCCAAACTTGACCAGGGAATTCCCAACCTAGCCCAAATCTTAAAGACGTACTGGCTTATTCGAGCACAAAGCCCAATAAAGATAATCACGATTGGACTTGGGATAATAACCAACAAAACCGGCCAAGTTTTGATCGGGGGCCGAAGGGGAAAAGACCCTTTTATTAAAAACCTTTCATGGGTGTTTCCGGGAGGTGAAATGGAATCACTTGATTTCGAATCGGAGGTGAAACGGGAAGTGAAAGAGGAGACCGGACTAGAGGTTGAGGTTAACAGTCTGATTACTGCCCGATTGCATCCCGACGCTAGTTATAAACGGGTTCAGATTGTAGCCCTTTATTTCCATTGCCGGGTTAGAGGAAACGAAGACAAGGGGCGTCCAGCTGGAGACTTATTTGAAATCAAATGGGTCAACCCGACAGATGTTTTCAAGTACTTTACTACGTCGACAAGTGATGAACTTACTCGGTTTCTGGTGGCAATAGAAGAAAAAGGGGACAGTTAAGTTAGTATTCCATGCCGCCGCCCATACCACCGGGCATTCCCCCACCAGCTGGCATCTCAGACTTCTTTTCCGGAAGATCGGTAACAAGGCACTCAGTCGTTAGAACCATGACTGCAACACTAGCGCCATTTTGAAGAGCTGACCTGGTTACTTTGGCAGGATCAACGATACCAGCACCAGTCATAGACTTGAAGTCGTTGGTTAGAGCGTCGTAGCCGTAATCGGCGACTTTACTTTCTTCGATGGTTTTTAGAACCCAGCCGTCATCAGCGCCTGCATTTCGGGCGATCATTCGTACTGGCATTGAGAGAGCTTGATAGAGAATCTCAACGCCCATGCGCTCGTCATCACTGGTAACAGATTTCTTGAGATCTTCTAAGGCTTTTCGGATGCGAACGAAGGTAACACCACCGCCAGGGACAATCCCCTCTTCGACCGCGGCCTTGGTAGCGGCAACGGCATCAAGAACGCGTTCTTTTTTCTCCTTTAGTTCGACTTCAGTAGCAGCACCGACGTTAATAACGGCGACACCACCGGAGAGTTTAGCCAAGCGTTCCTGGAGCTTTTCTTTGTCGTAGTCGGAAGTGGTAGCATCGAGCTCAGTTTTAATTTGTTTAACTCGAGCTGTAACCAGGGCTTTCTCCCCTGCTCCACCAATAATGCGACAGTTATCTTTATCGGCCCAGACTTTATCGGCTCGGCCACAGTCCTCAAGGGTAACGGAATCAAGTTTTCGACCAGTGTCTTCGGAGATAACTTTGCCGCCAGTGAGAACAGCGATGTCCTCGAGCATGGCTTTTCGGCGATCGCCAAAGCCGGGGGCTTTAACGGCCAAAGCATTGAAGGTGCCCTTGAGACGATTAACGACGAGAGTAGCCAGAGCCTCGCCCTCAATTTCGTCGGCAATAATGACCAAGTTTTTACTGACCTTAATAAGGCTTTCGAGGAAAGGCAAAAGCTCGGAGAGGGACGAGATTTTCTTATCGGTTATAAGAATGTAAGGGTTTTCAATTTCGGCCTCCATTTTGTCGGGGTTAGTGACAAAGTAGGGAGAAGCATAGCCCTTATCAAACTCCATTCCTTCCTTGTACTCGATTTCCATGGCTAGACCTTTGCCCTCTTCAACGGTAACAACACCGTCTTTACCAACCTTATCTAGAGCTTCGGCAATGAGCGAACCGATTTGAGGATCGCCGGCCGAGATGGTAGCTACCTGATCAATTTCTTCTTTGCCTTTAATGGGTTTACTAAGTTTTTTGATCTCAGCAACAGCGGCATCGACACCCTTTTGAATGCCGTTTTTAAGGATCATTGGGTTAGCGCCAGCGGTAACGGCCTTCATACCAGCATTAACGATTGACTGAGCCAGAAGGGTAGCGGTAGTCGTGCCGTCCCCGGCAACATCGCCAGTTTTACTAGCAGCTTCCTTGACTAATTGGGCGCCCATGTTTTCGAAGGGATCGGCGAGCTCAATCTCCTTAGCAACGGAGACGCCGTCGTGAATAACATTGGGAGCACCCCATTTTTTATCTAAGGCGACATTTCGGCCTTTGGGGCCAAGGGTAGTAACCACAGCCTGGGCAAGCTTATTGACCCCGGCTAAAAGGGCTTGACGAGCGTCTTCACTGAATTTTAGTTGCTTGGCCATAAAGTTAGTTTACAACGGCTAAGATATCTTTTTGTTCTAGTATCATCCATTCTTCGCTACCGACCTTAACTTCGTTGCCACCCCATTTTTTATAGAGGACTTTTTGACCGACCTTCACCTGCATGGGAATGGTTTTACCATTATTATCCGTGGCTCCGGGACCAACGGCCATGACTTCGCCAACTTGGGGTTTTTCTTTAGCGGTGTCGGGGAGAACGATGCCAGAAGCAGTTGTCTGGTCCGGTTCAAGAGGCCGAACTAAAACATTGTCGAAAAGTGGTTGATATTTTGGATTGTTAGAATCAGCTTTTGCCATTTCGTCTAGCAGTCAATCTTACTGAGTGCGATTTTAAGAGAGGTGAGAAAGTATTGTCAAGATATCAAAATAGATCAGCTACTCCTCGCTCCCGGCAAGTCTTTCAATCTCATAGAGGACAACCGTATTGGGAAGGAGAGTCTCCTTGAAGGAATAGTTTCGACTAGCGCGAAAGGAGGTGGTGGTTACTTTCCCAGTGGGGTTTTGTTCATTAAGGATAGTTCGGGTCAGGCGGTTGCGGCCAACGGGTAGATTTGAAAAGCGAATGGGAACAATCTCAGTGTGGGAACTGGCTTTGTCGAAGTTAACGAGAACAACCGAATAGGTACTACCGTCGGAACTAGCAATCCCCTTAACGAAGGTGCCCTCACCAGAAACGGGTATCCGGTTATCCTTAAGTCGACTTAAAAGATCAAGAGCAACGAAAGTAGGCTTTTTCTCGCCGGAATACTTAAGGATACCCCAGCCGGAATCGCCACTATCGGGACCGTCGCGGGCCTCGAATTTGGTGGCAATATCGATATGGCCAATGAAAGTCCGGGCAGCAGCAACGAGATGAGCAGCGTCAAAAGTAGTGTTGTGGATTGGGCTTCGGGCAGGATCGGATCCCCACTCGGTTAAAAGAGTCTCGGGGGTCTTAAGGTTAGGGTACTTATTTAACGACTTGAGAATAAAGTTAACGTCCTCTTCGTAGTCACTGATTCTCAGGCTGTAACGGTGCCAGGAAACAAAGTCGAGACGGGTACGATTTTTGGAAACGAGACCAAAGAAGCGGTCAAGCCAGAAGGTTTGACAGGTAAAAAGAAGGCCGGTGGTGCAGCGGCGAAGATCGGCTAGAGCTGGTCCCCCGAGTTTAAATTCATTAGTATTTTCGGCTGACTCGACGGCCACGGCGGTTTTTTGATAGAGGAGAAAATAGTCTTTGCCTTCGCCAATATCAAAATCACCAAAGGTCGGGCCATCGGGCTCGTTCCAGACCTCATAATAGACGCCTTTTAGGTTGAGGCTGTTTTTGCCACTGACCTCTTCGACTAGGGCCCGAACCCGGGACTGCCAAACCGACCAGTCTTTAGGAGTACCAGTGTCGGTATCGGCGACCTCCCTTGGAAAATAGGAGAGGGCGATAATTGGGGTAGCTCCGACACTTACAATTTCCCCGATTCGTTCTTTATAGGATGAGTCGAACGGCTGGTTCAAAACGTGGTCAATACGGACATACTTGACCCCAAGGGAAGATAGTTCATTAGAAACTGGGGCCAGGGAAACCAATTTGCCTGGGGTGTCTTGTTCGCCACCCTGAGAAATTCCCTCCCAGGGGCGGGAAAGCTTGCCTTGGGATTTAGCGAAGTCAATTTTAATGTCGGCCGGTACGGGAGCGGCCTCAGTAAGAAGAGTAACGATTTCCCGACCGCCGAGGATGATAAACGGCAGAAAAAGGAGAAATAGAACTAAGCTTACAAGGCCCCTAATTCGCACTGATTTAGTGTAGCAAGTTTTTAAAAGTATTGACGACTCTTGACACTTTCTAGCACTCGTGATAAGGTAGTGCCAACTATGGATTTGACAGATCGCCAGATTAAGATTCTTCGCTACTTGATTGAAGAATACATCGAGACGGCCGAGCCAGTGGGGTCGCTACTTTTAGAACGAAAGTATAACTTGGGGGTTTCGCCAGCAACACTTCGAAACGAGATGGTGGAACTAACAAAACTCGGATACCTACACCAACCACACACAAGTGCGGGAAGGGCACCAACCCCAATGGGACTTAAGTTTTACGTAAATAACATAATGCAGCCCAAAGGTCTTTCGGTAACTGATGAAGTCAAGATTAAAGAAAAGGTGTTTGACTATCGAACCCAGTTTGAAAAGGCTCTCCGGGAGGCAACAAGGGAACTAGCGGATTCAACCAAGTCACTAGCGGTAGCAGTTGATAATGACGGCGATATTTATTATGCCGGGACAGCGAATATTTTAAGCATGCCGGAGTTTTATGATATTGACCTAACTAGAAATGTTCTGTCGCTTCTAGATCACTTTGACTATTTAAACCGGATCTTTGCCCGAGCGTCTGGGGAAGGCGATATTCATATTCTTCTAGCGGAGGACATTGGACAAGATTCTCTTTCCCCTTGTGCAATCGTGTTTACGAGGTTTGGAGATGAAGGGAAAAAACACCAAGGAACAATTGGGGTGGTGGGGCCGTGTCGGTTAAATTACCCAAGACTTATTCCGGCAGTGAGATATGTAGGGGATTTAATGGATGAGTTAATTGGGAGTTGGCGATGAAAAAGAGGGACGAGGTTAAAGAAGAAGAGACTAGCCAAGAAAACGGCTTGGCAGTTGAACTTGAAGAAACAAAAAGTAAATATTTACGGGCTCTAGCAGATTACCAGAACTTGGAAAAACAAACCCAAGTCTGGCGAGAAGAGTTTGCTAGTTACGCCACCAGCGGGATTGTTCGGAAACTCTTAGAGGTTCTGGATGATCTAGAGAAAGCCCAAGAACACATAGCGGACAAGGGATTAGAGTTAATTATTAATAAACTTAAAAAGGTGCTTGAAGAAGAAGGAGTAACTGAGATAGATTTAGAAGGACAGATGTATAACGCGAATTTAGCTGAAGTAGTGGGAACACAAAGTGGAGAAGAAGATAATAAAATAGTAAAGGTGTTACAAAAGGGCTACCGCATTCGCGAAAGGGTGATTCGGGTGGCCAAAGTAATAGTTAGTATAAAGAAATAGTATTTTAACAACATGGGAAAGATTATTGGCATTGATCTAGGAACCACCAACTCCTGCGTAGCAGTAATGGAAGGTGGGGCGCCAAAAGTAATCCACTCGGCGGAGGGGAGAAATGTTATTCCTTCGGTAGTTGATCCAATTAACCACGTAGTCGGGGATGTAGCCAAAAGGCAGCTAGTTCTTAAACCAAAACAGATAATCTTCTCCATTAAGAGACTGATGGGACGAAAGTTTGATGATCCATCAGTTAAAGAGGATATGAAGTGGCTCCCCTACTCAATTAAGAGTGGACGGGATGGGATGGCAACAGTAGAAGTTGACGGCAAAACATTTACCCCGCAAGAAGTGTCAGCGATGATCCTTCAAAAGATTAAGGCGGATGCGGAAAGCTACTTAGGGACTAAAGTAACCCAAGCTGTCATTACAGTTCCAGCCTATTTTGACGACTCCCAGCGACAGGCAACCAAGCAGGCCGGTGAGATAGCGGGCTTAGAAGTAATGCGAATTATTAATGAGCCAACAGCAGCAGCACTGGCATATGGACTGGATAAGAAAAACGCTCACACGATTGCGGTCTATGATCTGGGAGGGGGGACTTTTGATGTTTCAATCCTAGAACTTGGCGAAGGGGTTTACGAAGTAAAGTCGACGAATGGGGATACCCACTTGGGGGGAGACGACTTTGACAAAGTAATTCTTGACTACATTGCAGAGGAATTTAAGAAAGACCACGGAGTCGATCTTCGAAAAGATCCCCAAGCATTACAAAGACTTCGAGAAGCGGCGGAAAAAGCAAAGATTGAGCTATCGACGTCAACAGAAGCAGAAATAAATCAGCCGTTTATTACCCAAGGAAGCGAGGGACCACTTCATTTAACGATGAAATTGACGAGGTCGAAGTTGGAACTGATTACCGATGAGCTGATTCAAAAAACCTTAGAGCCGTGCAAGAAAGCGTTAAAAGATGCTGGTAAAACAGTCTCTGAAATTGACGAAGTTGTTCTGGTCGGTGGCATGACCCGGATGCCCAAGGTAATTGAAACGGTAACCAAGTTCTTTGGTAAGGAACCCAATAAAAGTGTTAACCCGGACGAAGTAGTGGCGGTGGGAGCAGCCATTCAGGGAGGAGTTTTGGGAGGAGAAGTAAAAGACGTTCTACTTTTAGATGTCACTCCCTTGACCCTTTCAATTGAGACACTGGGGGGAGTGGCGACGCCACTAATTGAGCGGAATACGACAGTACCAACCTCGAAGTCACAAGTATTTAGTACGGCGGCTGATAATCAAACCCAGGTAGAAATAAACGTGCTTCAAGGAGAAAGACCAATGGCGGCAGATAATAAGTCCCTTGGAAGGTTTATTTTAGATGGGATTCCGCCGGCTCCGAGAGGGGTACCCCAGATTGAAGTGACATTTGATATTGATGCCAATGGAATTTTGACAGTTAAGGCAAAGGATAAGGCCACCGGCAAGGAACAGAGTATTAAGATTACCGGAAGCACCGGGCTATCCAAAGACGAAGTGGAGAAGATGACGAAGGAGGCAGAAGCGCATGCGGAAGAGGATAAGGCCAAGAAAGATCAGATTGAAGCCAGGAATGTAGCCGACTCGCTAGTTTTTACAGCTGAGAAAAGTCTGAAGGACGCCGGAGACAAGGTGGATGCGGCGACTAAGAAAAGCGTGGAAGATAAGATTTCCGAACTTAAGGGAGTGTTAGACTCGGGAACAGCGGAAGAGATTAAGGCAAAGACGGAGAGTCTTTCAACAGAACTGTCAAAGATTGGCCAAGCGATGTATGGTAGCCAAACAGCAGGTCCTCAAGGAGAACCGGCAAGTGGAGAAAGTGGGCCAGAAGAAGCTCCAGGAGAAGAAAAGAAAAAGAAGAAAGGTGACGAGACAGTCGAGGGAGAAGTGGTGGAGTAATGGCCACAGGGCAGGACTATTATCAAATCCTCGGAGTACCTAAAGGAGCCACTGAAGCAGAGATTAAGGGAGCGTACAGAAAGAAGGCCTTAGAGTGGCATCCAGACAGAAATAAAACTGCCGCGGCAGCGGAGAAGTTTAAAGAGATTACGGAAGCCTACGAGGTTTTGTCGAACCAAGAGAAACGGCAAGCGTATGACCAGTTTGGCCACGCGGCGTTTTCGCAAGGAGCTGGGCAAGGGCCATTTGGCGGGTCTGGACAGCAGGGACCATTTAGCTATAGCTATCGCACGTACGGCGGGGGGCAAAACCCATTTGAGGGAATGGATTTTGGGGGATTTTCTGATCCATTCGAGATCTTCGAACAGTTTTTCGGAGGTGGGTTTACGGGTGGGGCGAGACGGGCGCGCCGACAGGTCTACTCCATAAACCTAACATTTATGGAAGCAGTTAAGGGAGTAGAAAAAGCGGTGACAATTGAGGGGAAAGAAATGAAGATTAAAATCCCGGCGGGAGTGGATGACGGGACAAGAGTCCGATTTGGAGAGTTTGATGTTTTAGTGTCGGTTCGGCCAGATCCAGTTTTTCATCGGGAGGGATTAAACATATTTATAGACAAAGAGGTGAGTTTTATTGATGCCAGCCTCGGGACGGAAATTGATGTACCGACCATTGAAGGACCAGTGAAACTAAGAGTCCCGGCCGGGACGCAGCCGGAAACGATGATCCGTCTTCGGGAAAGAGGAGTTAAGTCAGCCAGGGGCGGGGCAACCGGCGATCAATATGTCCGAATTAAAGTGGTTGTTCCGACCAAATTAACGAGAGACCAAAAGGAGCTTTTGGAACAATTTAGGAAAGCAGGTAATAGTAAGCGAAGTGGTTGGTTTTAGGAAGTTTTAAGTCCCCAGAGACTAACGCTGGCGCCAAATGGCGATATTGTTTCGAAGACGCTTGGTGGTATCTTTGACAACTCTCGTAGTCTCAGCAGCAATAACGATAACTCCAACGGTCAGAAGGCCATAAGGGCCGCCCATAACTCCCCCAGTAATAAGAAGAACGCCGTCAAGGGCAAGAAACTTTAAAACTCCCTTTCGAGTATAGTCTCGATCGAGTTGCTGATTGCTTAACTCAAATCGCCGGGACCATCTAACACCCTCTTCATAGAGTTCGGGGTACTGTTCCCGGAGACGGCTCATAGGAGCTTGAGGGACTTGGTCAAATCGACTCGAGCCAATGGTGAGTCCGAAATTGGATCGTCGTGGCGCAGAAGAAACTCAGGCAAATTATGTCCTGTTATCATATGACCAGCGACGCGATTGTCCACCACCGGGTTACGGGCTAGGGAGGCTAACTCTTTATCCCCACGAGTCCTTGCTCCCAAAATCACGAGGAGTTTAGCTAGCTCATAGCCTTCGTGGACGAATTCCCGCCAGACCCAAGGAGCGGTCCAAGTATAGGCACTAGCTGCCCAACGGACACTGGGACTCGGATCTTGCTGGGTAATGAGAGGCAAGTACGGAATAACTTGAGGCCGAAGACCATGACTTTCATGAACCTGATGGGCGGTGAGAGCGTGGGCAGGTGAAAGGAAAGCCGCAACAATGCGGTAGTTATGCTCTTTTGCAAGGGAGATTGCAGCGTCAACCTCGCCTACAGTACTGGGCCGAGCTTGGCGGGAAGGACCGGTGGGACGAATAATTTTGTCCAAGGGGAGACCAAAACGTTCATGGGCCAAAGTGGCCATATGATCTCCAACTACACCCTTTTCGGTTCCGTCAATACTAGCCGTAGCAAAGTAAAAGGCGTCAATCTTTGGAAGAACTGACTGACTGGCCAAAACAGCGGCTCGGGTTATAAACCAGCTGACTGCCCAAACATTTTCTTGGTCTCCCCAGCAGCCATGAACCAAGGCAAGGGATTTAGGGGCTTCGGATTGTCTCATTAACCTATTATACTATAGGAGTGCCTTGACGATGAAATCGAAAGTGCTACAATCTAGGTAAGTTTGGTGGGAAGAGAGCCCACCAATTTTTTTGCTATGCCGGCACAAGTTCGATCAGAATTTTTACTAGCTTTAAACCAGGTAGCCTCTGAGCGAAACATTAGCTTGGAGACAATTATCGCCACGATTGAAGATGCTTTAGTTATGGCCTACCGAAAGGATAGGAGCCTTTCTGGGGAATTGGTCAATGCCGAGGAGTTTGTAGCGGAGATTAATCCAGATACTGGTGAAGCGGCGATCTTTAAGAAGAATGAGGACGGGAGTAAGGGAGAAAATGTAACTCCACCGGGGTTTGGAAGAATTGCCGCCCAAACGGCGGGGCAGGTCCTTCGACAGCGGATTCGGGAAGCCGAAAAGAAAGCCGTTATCGAAGACTTCTCGCAGAAGATTGGAACGATTGCCTCGGGAATGGTTCTTCGGTTTGATGGACCAAATATCGTTGTTGATATTGGCAAAGCGGAAGCAGTAATGCCACCCCAGGAACAGAATGCCTCAGAGCACTACCGATTAAATCAAAGGTTAACCTTTTACATTGAGGGAATTAGAGAAACACAGAGAGGACAGGAAGTAATCGTTTCCCGGGCTCACAAGAATCTGGTGGCGGAACTTTTTAGGCGAGAAGTGCCGGAAGTTGCCTCGGGAGCAGTGGAGATTAAGCTTCTAGCTCGAGAAGCCGGAGGACGGACAAAACTGGCAGTTACCAGTACTCAATCAGGGGTGGATCCGGTAGGAGCGTGTGTTGGGCAAAAAGGAGTCCGCGTTCAAGCAGTGATTAACGAATTAGGGGGAAATGAGAAGGTTGATATTATCCAGTACACGGAGGATAAGGCAAGCCTAATAGCAGCGGCGTTGGCGCCAGCTAAAGAGATTGAAGTTATTCTAGACGAAAAAAATGAGTCGGCGACGGCGATAGTACCCGATGACCAACTAAGCCTAGCGATTGGCCGGGATGGGCAAAATGTCAGATTAGCGGCGAAGCTAACGGGGTGGAAGATTGATATTAAAGGTAAGGGAGAAGGGAAGAAAGCCGAGGAGGAAGAGAAAAAAGAGTCTAAGGAAGCTAAGACAGAAGAGAAAGTGGAGGAGAAAGCGGAAGTGACTGAGCCAGTCTTACAAGCGGAAGAAGCGGAGAAAAAAGAGGATACAGGAGACACGGCGCAACCAACAGGACAATCGCAAGGAGATGACGCTACAGCTAAGCCTAACGACAAAGATGAGAAAAAGACCGACGACGCAAAGACTGACTAGCTATGGGAAAGC
>CAZKPQ010000014.1:0-13641 GCA_964554695.1 uncultured Gammaproteobacteria bacterium
ACTGACTATCCGTAGTACAAGCTGGTGTTGGTGGGGGCGGAGGTGGAGGAGGCGTGGCCCTACAATCGGCATCTGTTTGACAACTATCGGAGCCTGATCCTTTCATTTCAACACACGCGTTATTTTTACAAGCCAAACGAGTTTGGTTATCCTTTTTACAAGCCTGAACCTCAATAAAATCGAGATCAAATGATTTAGCATTGCTCCCCGTTCGCCCATTGGGGACAATCTTTATCTCGTGCTTACCACATTCCAGACTCGCTGAGATCCAAAGTTCATAGTTTTGAAAGTCGTGAATATCTTTTTCATTGTAACTATCGGCCTCCCCGATTTTCTTCCCATCAACAAATATATCAGCAGCTGTCCGGTTAAATCCTTCCGTAAAGCCTAAACGAAACTTATTAAAAGTGGCTCCGGGAGTAATCTTAGCCGTGCACCCAAGATTAATATCCGTCCGACAAGCATGAGCTGTGTCTCCACTTAGACTGTAATCACCAGATTCCCTATGAAGATCCCACCCCTGACTATACTCAAACTTGTTGTCGTCGTCCTCTATCTTTTGCCATTTCCCCTCGTCTGCACAAGAGCTACCAGCCCTATCGCACTCATCCTTCCCCTCTCCCGCCACTTTTGTACACGCTTGGCCCCCTGAGGGTTCACAATCCTGGTAGGAAATGAAATCTATGACAATTGCCTTCCCGCCATTAGCCTTTCCCGCTTTATCCGATTGTTCAATTGTTAGTGTATGCTCCTCACAAGCAAACTTAGGCGATGTCCACTTCATCACCCCAACTTGTCCTCCAGAGGTGTCAAACTCCTCAACTAACTTGCCATCAATCGACACCTTCATAAATCCCCGGTTTATCCACTTCACTGCCCCAATCGTTACCTGATTCCCTTTAAACTCCAAGGTTGCCTTAGCCCCCACGTTCTTTTTAACTGTGTCGCCGTTTAGAGGCTCGGGAGCGTAGTGGTAATCCTGCTGATATAGACTATTACTCCCGCCTCCTCCTGATTTATAGCCAAACTTCTGGTACTTAATTCGGGAGTCAGTATCATTAAGTTTCTTCTCTCCCTTATCTTTTCCCAGGTCGACACATCCAAGATGTGTTTTAGCTCCTTTACTCCCCTTCGCCTCCGACGGCACTATCTCTTGGCTTTGAAAAACTCCCCGGTACAAAATGAACCCAACCACGCCTATAGAAATTATCGCCAGAACCAAAACAATTAGAATTGTTCTATTTATTGTCATTTTTCTCCCCCACTCTAGTCTCTAACTCTTGCGCTATCCTGTCAAACACTGACTCCAGCATTTCCCTCTCCTCTAAGCTAAAATCTTTCAGCACATAGCTTTCTCCAGCCTCGCGAGAGACTCCCTCCCGATTATCGACTCCGATCCTTATTCTCCAAAATTCCGTTGCCCCCAACATCGTCTCGATTGAGTTTACTCCATTATGAACTTTCGGCCCCACCCCCAACTGAATCTTATACTCCCCCAATCGGATATCTAGATCATCATGAACAATATATATATCCTTTGGTGCTATTTTGTAATAAAGACTCGACTCTTTCACAAACTCCCCGGAGTTATTCATATACCTGTCGCTCGTTAATACTAAAACCTTCCCCTTCTCCTGAGCCCAATCCGTCTCCCTAATTTTTTCTACAAACTGCTTCCCGACGTTATGCCGGTTACCGGCAAACTTTTCTCCAGGATTCCCAACTCCAATAATTAGCTTCATTCCCTCATGATACCACGCTACACTTGCTACTCTCGTCTTTCTAAAAAATCTTCCCCGGGTAGTTGTTAAAATATTACCTGTGAACCCCCTTCTAACTCCGGTTTCGCCTAAAAAAAGCCGTCGCATTATCATTCACGCCGTCACTCTTGCCCTCAGCTTCACTTTAACGATTATTCTTCTTGAAAATCAGGGCCTTCATCGGGCGATCCAATTTTCTACGGAGAGAACCTTTATTGTCGCTGCTATCGTCGCCGGCTTCTTCTATGCCTCTACCCTCACCGTTGCTCCCGCCACTGCTGCCCTCTTTCTTCTTGGGGCCGACCACCCACCCCTCTTAGTCGCCGCTTTAGCTGCTCTTGGTAGTGTTTTTGGCGACGCTCTTATCCTTCGCTTTATTAAAGACGAACTCGTGGAAGATCTTCACACTCTCACTGGCCCGCTCGTTCCCAAAGCTCTTCATCGTCTCCTCACCAGTCGCATTCTCCACTGGCCGCTAACTCTTCTTGCCGCCGCCCTTATTGCCTCTCCTCTCCCCGACGAATTAGGTATCACCGTTCTCACTCTTATAAAGTTCCGAACTAGTCGCTTCTACCTTCTCTCGTTCACTTTAAACTTTCTTGGTATCCTGACCATTACCTTTCTTGGTGGCCTATTCTAGTTGACATCCTCTACAAATGCCCTCAATTCCTTGAAATATTCCGGGTATTGCCTTTTAAACCAAAAGTGCCCTCCCGAAAACTCCACTACCCGCTTTTGGGGGAAGCTCTCGAGAGCCCTTAGTACTTCCATCCCTTTAATTACTCTGTCCTGGCTCCCCGAAAACACTAGTACTGGTAGGCGAGCCGCCCTCCCCTTTGGTTTCTCGACGGTTCGCAAGAGGCGAACCACTTCCAGAAGTTCCCCCACTTTCGGTCGGTAGCGCCTTCTTTTTCCCAGCCACCCTTCTCGACTTCTCTCTTCTTTTCCAATTGCGGCTATCCAGTCCCCCACCGCATCACACGCTAGCCACACCGCCTTCCCTAAAGCCTCTCTTCTTCGAAGTGGAAAAACCAACCCGCCAGTCAGAATTATTTTCCCCGTCCGCATCCCGATTCTCCTAGCTACTCCAACCGCCATCCCACCCCCAAACGAATTCCCGTGTAAAACCACTTTTCCCTTTCCCACCGCTCTCACCCACTCTGCCAGTTCGTCGCAGATCTCCTTATAGGTAAGGTTTCGCAGGTTCCCCCATCCCTCGTCCGACCCCGGCAAGTATGGACCAACTATCTTCCACCCGCTCGGAGCAAGCTCAGGTACCAACTGACGAGCCATCTCGGGCACCCCCAAAAGTCCGTGTAAGAAAACATACGTTTTCTTTCCTTCACCGCTCACAACATACCTAACCCTCCTCCCCGACCGAAGCTTGAAAGTTTTTTCTTCAATTTTCATAAAAAAGCATTAAAAAAGCCGCGGATTGTTCCGCGAGTTAAGACAAGCCACCCTCTTAAAGCTGGTCTATTCTATCAATTCCCCTCCAGTCAAGCTATTTGTAATAGCTTTTGATTTGAGAAAGTAGATAGAAGCCAATTACAAACGATACCACTGCCCCAACGATGCTAGCCGAACTCAGTCCAACTACTGACCCCACGACGCTGACTAAAAGTGACAAAAATGCCCACTTCCAACCAACCATCTTTCGGTCTTTTAGTCCTGGATATGCCAAAAGTTCCATCACACTGGATACTAGGCTAAATAGAAGAACGACAATGGCTAATCCCGAAGCACTAGCTACTGCTAGTCCTCCATAGGGCACCATCGCTGCTCCAAATGCTCCGAGCCCAAGCATCGCTAAAATTCCAAACAAGCTTCCGACAACTCCCAATATCCCAAAGATAAGCGCGAGCCACGGGGCAATCTTTACTAAGATTTCCCTGACGTTTGCCGGTAACGCCGGCAGTTTGGCAAATACCTCATCTAGGGCCTTAACGAGTTGGTCCACCTGTGCATTATTTACAATACCGTTCATTTATATTTCACCTCCCCTCATGTCTCGAATAAGTTTTTCATCTATTTCTCCAAGAGTCAACCCAAACATCAAAAAAAGCGGCCTTTGCTTATATCTTAGGCAGGAGAACTTAAGTCTTCTGAATTTTTACCAGCCGCACAATTTCGGCTAAACTTGTCGCATCTTCTGGTTTCTTGTCCGTTCGCCACATTTGAAGTCTGGGAAACCGCAGAGCATATCCCGCGGTATGCATTGGGCTTCTAGTTACCTCGTCGGCAATAAACACCCCGACCATCTCAGGCTTAAACCAAATGTCACAGCTCATCTCTTTCCTTACGTCATAGACCGCCGGTTTCTCTTTGACCTCGAGCTTCTTTCCGCTCTCCGCAAGTTTACGCCACTCTTCATCGGTTAAACCCGTCCCCACCTTGCTTATTGTCTTAAATGTGTCCGTTTTCTGATCATAAACTCCAATCAGGAACGCTCCGACACCGAAAGCGTTTCGTTTTCCTTGCCCAAAGTCGATCCCCATTACCACTGCGTCTACTGTGTCGGCGAGCTTCGACTGGTAGCTTCCTTTAAGCTTAATCCAGTTCCAACCCCTAGCTCCCGCCTGGTAAACCCCATCGAGCCTCTTAGCCATTATCCCTTCTAGTCCCTTTTTGAGTGTCTCGTTAAATATCTTTTCCAGATCTTCCGGTCTTTCTATTACCTTCATCTCGGCCACCACTAGTGTTCGGTTCTTCGCTTCACTCCTAAGAATTCTTTCCACTGTGCGTCTCCGCTCAACGTAAGGTTTATCAATTAGACTCTCACCGTCTAAATACAGGCAGTCAAATACGATTCCCCGGAGCGGTAAATCCTTTGCGAACTTGGAAATGTCATACTTTCTTTTTCTCTGAACTGTCTCCTGAAACGGCTTATACTTCCCCGTCTTTGGATCGTAAGCAATCGCTTCAACGTCGAGAATTGCCTCCGAGGCAGCCATCTCCCTTTCTGCTGCCGCCACAATATCCGGGTACATATGAGTGACGTGTTCGAGCCCCCTGCTAAAAAGTTCCACCGCTACGTTTTTCTGGCTAATTCCAGCTTTTTCCTTCACTTTTTCCGTCTCCCTTTCTGCCTCCGCTCCTTTTTCAATAATCTCCTTTACCCCCCTCTTAAGGTGAATCTGAACTCGAAATCCGTCAAACTTCGGTTCTACGGCCATCTTCCCTTCACCTTTAGCTAATATCTCTGCTGCCGTGGTTAGCCTCTCCGCTCTCATGACTAAGATTGGTGTCCCAATCTTTGGTTCTACCGCCTTTATTTTCTCTAGACTCCCGCCACCTTCTTTAATCGTTCTAGCAATAAATCCTAAGTCCGGCCGAATGTTATAAGCCGCTTCTATTATTGGTTTATGTTTCTTGGTTCCGTCAATCATCCATGACAAGCCCTCTAAAACTGTCATATCCGAAAACCCGAGTCGAAGATTATTCACCGGAATCCGGGCTAAATACCTTGCCGAAACCGGATCTGCTTCCCTTAGAAGCTCTGCCAGAATCTCAATTTTCTTTTCGACCGATCCTTCTCCACCAGTTTCCGAAATTAACTTTAATTTAAGAAAAACCTCTCTTACGGTTAGACCGTTTCCCCGCGCTTTTCCACTTAATGCCTCGGCTACCTTTCCCAAATCTCCCGTCTTTTTAAACTGGTCAGTTACCTTATCTAGTTCTTCTTCGTAGGCTTTGGCAACTGCCCGAAGAACCATCTTGTCCGCCATTCCGAATTCCACCGGCTCAAACGACGGCGCTACTCTCCCCTGGGTTAGATAAGCAATCTCTTCCGCTTCCCCGTCTTTAGTCTCCGAAAAAAGCTCCGCAATTATCTCCACCATCGCATTTCGCGACGGTGTCTTTTCCAGCTTCTCAAAATACTTAGCTAGGGCGGCAAACTTCATTTAGCCAGATTTTACTACAGCCTGAAGTGAATGATTGGAGATATAAACTCTCGTAGCGCCAACCGAAAACTACCTACCCTGTCTCTGTCCGCCACCAAACCACCCCTTGGGCAAAAAAGCCAGCATAAAGAATAATCCTGCAAATGCCCTCGTTGGAGAACTCTCATCGATCGGAACAATTACCCCATCGACCGCAACCGTTGTCGTAAGCCTCTTTGCGCCATCCCTAATCGCCGCAGCAGTCTTTTCTCTCTGGGCTTCCGCTTCCCGGGCAGCCCGTTTCTCGGCTCGTTCACGCTCCCGTCGGTCCCGTTCAGCAATTCTCTGAGCGTTATGAAGAGCTCTTTGCTGACTGGTTGGCCTTCCTAGGGCCTGATCCAGGTTGTCCTGTTCGTCACCACGTACCATAATCCTATTATATCTCAGACTATAAGGTAGTCAACTCGTTGTCGATACTACCGAAGCATATACCGAGCCGCTTTTGTTTTTCCTTTCTTTCTGACAATCTTTTTCTCCATTAGGTCTTTTAAATCTCGAAGTACCGTGTCTTCCGAAACCATTGGTAAAAGGTTGCCAAACTCCCTGTTGGACAAGTAGCCCACCTTTTCAATGTGTTCCACGATCTTTATCTGCCGCTCGTTTAAGAAAACCTGTTGTCCCGCTTGCGCTTTAAGTTTCAAGTCCAGCGATAAGTGCTGTACTTGCTCTTTTACCCGTGTGAACTCAATTGCTACTCCTTCGGTAAAGTACTCTAGCCACTGGGTTAAATCATTATCTGGGTTCTGATCAGCCGTTTTAATTGCGTAGTAATACCCAGCTACATTTCGGTCGTAATGTTCCTCCAAGGAAAAAAGCCGCCGAATATCGTAACCCTCATTAAAAAGTATTAGAGTCGCCAAGGCTCTGGCTACCCGGCCATTTCCTTCAGTAAATGGGTGGACATGCACTAGTTCATAGTGCACTATCCCCGCCTTTACCACTGGGTGTAAATCCCGGGTGGCAAAATCATTTAGCCACTCAAAAAACTCTTCAATCTGGTAAGGTACTTCAACTGCAATCGGTGGTCGGTGAACAATTTCTCCCGTCATTACATCCCGCAGAACTACTTGTACCGTTCGAAATTTCCCAATCTGTTCCGGAGGAACAATCCCCTCTACTGTCAATCGGTGTAATTCTTTAAGAGTCTTCTCGTTATAAATATCATCTAACCTGGCCCGTCCACTTTCCCGCCTTCCGTCCGCAATCATTTTCCCTAAGTAGTCTAAAACCCGCCTGTAGTTAATTACTTCTTTAATATCCCTCTCCCTGGCCACAATCTCTTTCCCCTCCATTAGTTTCCTGACCTCTTCTAGATTGAGTTCGTTACCCTCAACATGAGTTCCATAGTGGGCCGCCCTAATCTCGGCATCCTCCTTAAACCTGGCTTCCCACGCTGGTAGAAGCGCTGCTCCATCAACTACTGCCCTAGCGCCTTCAATTAAGCCAATATCCCTAAGAAGCTTCTGGGTAATCGTAAACTTCGGAGTATACACACCGGGGATTATACACTAAGTATACCGCACTTTTCCCGCGGAGACAATTACTTACAATTCTCCCTATTGTGTGTAAAATCTCTTTAATGAAGAGCTTAATTTCGGAACTTCGCCACCACTCCTCTCTTGGTCTTAAGGTTATCGCTCTCGTTTTTCAAAGTTCCCCTTCTCAGGCTACCATCTTCTTTGCTTCTAACATTGCTAAAAGCCTCTATCCGGCCGCCAGCTTCTATCTCACCAAGCTCGGCATTGACGCTATTGTCCTGGCCGCGGCTACACCCTCCCCCGCTAACATTCGCTCCGTTGTTATCGTGGCCGCTGCTGCCTTTCTACTGGCTAATGCCCGAAATATTATCGATGCCATTACTCGCCACTCCTATAACGTCCTTAAGGATGAGTTTGGTAAATATGCCATTTTTCGTGTGGCCGACCAAACCAGTAACCTTGACCTTGCCCACTTTGAAAATCCCAAGTTTCATGACCAGTTAGAAAAAGTTAATCGGGAAATTTATGGCCGCCCCTTCAATACTCTCGACAGCGTCGTCGAAATTGTCGCCAACCTAACCCAAATTATTTCTCTTCTGGCCCTTCTTTGGCGTTTCTCCTGGTTTGTCCCCTTAACTCTTTTGGCTATCTCCATTCCTCGTCTTATCTTTCGCCTTAAATACTCTTACTACACTTATGCCATCACCGATCGCCGTTCCCCTCAAAACCGCACCGTCAACATTCTCATTAACTATTTAACTAGCCGCCAATACGTCGCCGAGATCAAGATCTTTGAACTTAAAAACTACCTTCTTGGTCGGTTCACTAAAATCTATGATGAATTCCTATCTGAAAATCGCCACCTCTCCCACAAGACCACCCTCAGAAGTACCCTTCTTGATTTTCTTGACGCCTTAGCTTCCTTTGCCCTCTTTCTCTATGTTGTTTTCCAAGCTATTGCTTCCCGCGTTACCATTGGTGACGTCAGCCTTTTTCTTAACTCCTCTGGCCGCTTTCAGCAAAGCCTTGGCAACCTCTTCCACCACATCGCCAAATTCTATGAGGGCACTCTCTTTCTCCACCACTATTTCGACTTTATCAGTCTCAAGCCAACTATCGTTGACCCTTCCTCTCCTAGCCACCTTGATCTCACCCAACCAATTAAGGTCGAGTTTCGCCACGTTTGGTTTGCCTATGAACCTGGCAAGCCCGTTCTAAAAGATATTAGCTTTACCCTCGCCGATGCCAAAAATCTTGCCCTCGTCGGCGAGAACGGCGCCGGCAAAACCACTCTTATTAAGCTCCTTCTTCGCCTCTACGACGCTACCCAAGGCGAGATCCTCATTAATGGTAAAGATATCAAATCATTTCCCCTGGCAACTATTCACGAGGCTATGGGTGTTATCTTTCAAGATTTCAAGGCCTATGAGCTATCCGTGCGCGAGAACATCGCCTTCGGCGATATTAAAAAAATCAATAATATTGGTGCCCTTAAAAAGGCTGCTCGCCTTTCCGGCGCCAACGAATTTGTCGATCGCTTCCCCGAAAAGTACAAAGCCCTTCTTGGCCGCGCCTTTGAAAACAGCCACGAGCTCTCTGGCGGCCAGTGGCAGAAAATCGCTTTAGCCCGGGCCTTTTTAAGAGATAGCGCCAAGCTTCTTATCATGGACGAACCAACCGCCTCTCTTGATCCAAAATCCGAGTTCGAGGTCTTCAAAAACCTTCTCTCTCAAACCAAGGATAAGTCCGTTATTCTAATTTCCCACCGCTTCTCCACCGTCCGCTTAGCCGACCAAATCATTGTTATAAATAAAGGAGAAATCATCGAAAAAGGCACTCACGAGGACTTAATCGCTAAGTCAGGTCACTACGCCAAGCTCTACAACCTTCAAGCCAAGTGGTATAAGTAGCCTATGATTCATATTCAGCCCATCACTGAGAATCTTGCTTCGGGACCAACCCAAGAATTCTACAGCGGCTTAAAACAAACCCTTGGCTTCCCAACCATCCCCCTCTATTTCCAACTAATCGCCCCCTTTAACGACTTTTCTACTCTCCTGTGGTCGCGTTTAAAACCAGTCGTTACTAACCCTACCTTCCCCACTCAGGTCGACTCTCTAAATGCCGCTGTCGGTCAAAATCTTGTCTCTTCTCTTCCTTCTTCCCCTCTTCTTGCGGCCCTACTTCCAAAAATCTCCTCTTCTGATAAGAAGGAGATGTTAACTATCTTTGAGGATATTCTTGACTATCACACCAAACTCGTCCTCGTTACTATTCTCGTTCGTGAAGCTATTAAAGGCCTCCCCCGAACCGAAAAGGTCCCTTTTCTTAAGGACCCGGACTCTCCCACTTCCCAAACCACTAAAGAACTAATTCTTCTGGAGATTGAAGCCCTTACTAACGAGGAAGAGAAAAACTATCTTACTGTCTACTCTGGCCACAACCCCTACTTCGCCGTCTATATGAAACTCGTTGCCGATCTCTTAGCTCACTTTGAAACCACTAAAGAGTATCTTGCCCTCCGTCTTTTCCTGGAAACCACCGCTCAGTCCTCTATTCGCTCTCTGCCCCCTATCGCTCTTACCTACCACGACGTCTTAACCACCATTAACCGTCTTCCTTACGCCGACGAGCTGGTTTTTCTCCTTCATGACTCCTTCCCCGGCTATTATCCTAAAACCCTTATCTCTTCCCTTCTTCTAAGTCTATGTCTCCAAGCCCCCTCGTCTCTGACTCCCCAAACTTAACCGCTACTAGTTTCCAATCGTGTCGTGGTTTATCCTCAATTCTCGTAATTACCTCGTCCGTCCCTTTATAAATCCAAAGCCTTAGCTCTCTCACGGTTGGATCTAAATAAGAATAAAGCTCTAATGCCGCTCTGGTTGTTTCTTCATCCAGAGGAAACCTCGGCCACATCTCGCCTCTTTCCACCACAAGGTCCCCCCGTCTGTCTTCCGCCTGAACATTAATCACCTGCGCGCCGTCCTCATATCCTTGACTAACTTCTAGCGTCAGGCTCTCGGGTTCGCCTAGTCCTCCTCCCTCAACCACCATTTCTCTGGAAATTCTTTGTGGTAAAGCCCTTCCTATTCTGCCTTCATCCTTAAACTCTCCCTCGCCGTTGTAATACCTTATTCGCTCCACCCCAACTGTATCGACTATTTGCTCTGTCACCGTATTAATTTGGATATCCACCTCATATTCTCGCTTCCCATCTGTTTCAGCTATCGGGGCCTGTAAGGGCTTCCTTAAATTCCTCTGGGCTGATAAAACCACTTTTGGTCTTGACCCGGTCGACCCATAGACCGCTGGTCCCGATCTATGGAACAAATCCTCTCGTCTAGTCATTCTTTCCTCGGGTAAATTACCGGTTGCGGGTCTTACTAGAACCGATCCCGGATAACTATTCACTCCCCACTGCTCCGCCTCAAAGGTTTTATCCAAGACCTCTCGGTTAAGTTGGGCTACTGCTCTTGCCGTCAAATCCGCCACTCCGGTTGCTTCTTCTCCATAAACTTTTTCTAGTTCTCCTCTCGTCCCGGGAGAAATTTCTATCACCCAGCTATGATCTGGTTCTACTTCTCGTCTATCCCACTCACCTGAAGATCTCTCCGCCATATTATTTAAGTTTTATCACTTCTGTCGATTTCAAGTAACCCTCACCTAAAACCTGCAGATCCGTTGTCGTCATCACTGTTTGCTGGTTAGGTACTACTTCCAAAATATGATGTCGATTACTCTCATCTAGTTCGGAAAAAATATCATCTAGAAGTAATATTGGCTTTTCGCCGGTGTTATGCAAAATGTACTCAAGTTCTCCAAGTTTGATTGCAAATACAGCTAACCGCTGCTCGCCCCTACTGCCATACAGTCTAACGTCTACTTCATGTGTCCCCTTTTCTGTTTCGTGAGATTTTAAAATTACAAAATCGTCCCGATGTGGACCAACTAGGGTCGCTCCTGCCGCTAACTCCTCGACCGCGTACTTTGCTAACCGACTTTCCGAGATAATACTGTGGTCATATTTCACCGATACTGGGAAAATCTTCTTAGAAAGCCCGTTGAGAAAATCTAAATACTCCTTTCTCCGCTCATAAATAATTACTCCATTTGAAAGCAAGAGTTCGTCCCAGTAATTTAAAGGTTCCACTATCTCACTCGCCGTCCTCCCCTCTTCCCGCGCTCGTCTTAAAATCCTATTTCTCTGCCTTAGTGCCCTCTCGTAAACTAGTGCCGCTACTCGGTAATCTCGGTGTGTCTGCTCTAAAACTAAGTCTAGATACTTTCTTCGAACTGCCGGACCATTAACCACTATTTCTAAATCAATTGGCGAAAACAGAACCGCCCTCATCTTCCCCAGAAAATCCGCCTGCCTTTTCGAAACCCCATTCACTTTATAAGTCTTCGTAAATCTTCCCCTATCGTCCCAGATTATCTCAAGGGCCTCATCCCCCACCTTTCCCTCTACCCAAGCGAAACTTTCTCCCTCTCTAATTACTTCCTTCTCCAGTTCCGCTCGAAAGCTTCTTCCCGTCGCCAAACTATAAATCGCTTCTAAAACATTAGTTTTCCCCACTGCATTCGGACCCACAAGAACCGTCGTCCCTCCACTAAACCCAAACTCCTTTTCCCGGTAACTTCTAAAATTGGTTAGCTTCAAATCTCTGAGCACTTGAGGCGATAAATCTCCCAGCTATCCTAAATCTCCACTAACATTTACTCGTCTATGCCCTAGCTTAAAAGTTTATCACTTAAACTTCAATCAGCTTTGGCACTTCGGACAGTAGAAAGTCCCCCTCCCTCCAACTCTTGTCACCATAATTTTCTCGCCGTCTCTGGGACATGCCTTTCCTTGTTTCTGGTAAACATTAAAGTGCTCCTGCATCTTTCCCTTTTCCCCTAAGGCATTTACAAACGCTTCATCCTCCGCACTACTCCCTCCGTATTTAAGACCCTTCTCTAAAACCTCTCTAATACAGCGATAAAGCTTCTTAATCTTTTCTGGGCTCTCAACCACTGCCTCTTTGGCTTTTCGTAAAGGGTTAATCTCAGCGCACCACAATGCCTCATTAGCGTAAATGTTTCCTACTCCCGCCAGTTTATCTTGCTCCATTAAAAGAACCTTTATTGGCTTCCCGCTTCGTTTGCAAATCGACTCTAAGTACTCTTCCGTATATTCTTTGCTAAACGGTTCTGGCCCGTGTTTCTCGTCAATTAGGGTTAGCTCGCTATTACTTATCACCTTAATCCACCCAAACTGTCGCATATCATTAAAAAACAGCTTGTCGCCGTTATCTAATTCAAAAACCACGTGTGTCGTTCGTGCGGGCAAACTAAACCCGGCAAATGGGATACCTTGGGTAAAGCTAATCGTGTCCGCCCGCATCTTTCCATCAGTCCTCTTTGCGCCGTAGATAAGTTGGCCGGTCATCTTCAGGTGAATTACTAGATTCCTGGAGTTTGAGAGTCGAAGAATCATTATCTTAGCCCGCCGGGCTACCTCCATTATCTTTGCCCCGATAATTTCCTTCGGCTCCCCAAAGAAAACTTTCTTCAGTCGGATCTCGACCCCGATAATCTTTCTTCCGGTTAATTTATCGGCCAGCTGGGTTCTAATTGTTTCTACCTCGGGTAGTTCTGGCATAGGCGCTATCTCCTGTCTCCACTCCCATGTATTTTGTCACGCTCCAACCGTGATTCAAGCTTTTTAATGTTCAACTGGGCTACCTCTTCTAATGAACTTCCCACACTGGTCGCTACCTGGCTTATGTACCAAAGGACATCTCCCAGTTCGAGCTTTAAAAGCTCTCGCGTCTCAATCCCAAGCTTCCCTTTATTATCCCGATACAACTTTTTAACTTTCTCTGACAGCTCCCCGGCTTCTCCTACCAATCCTAAAGTGAAATAAACAAGCGGTGGCAACGTTATTCCGAACTTCTTAAACTGGGATAATTTATCGGTCGCCCTCTGATACTCTGCTAAACTTTTAATTCTTTTCATTAACTACTCGCTCCATCTCTTTAACAAACCTCTCTCTCGAAAACTTCTCCGCCTGTTTTTGGCAATCTTCCCGTTTTATATTCAGCTTGTCAATCCTTTTAATGGCTGCCGCCAGACTTTCAGCCGTTAACTCATCAAAAAAAGTTCCCGTTTTCCCCTCAACCACTGTTTCGATATAGCCCCCTCCCCAAAAGGCCACCACTGGCTTCCCAAAGCTCATCGCTTCTACGGGAGTTATCCCAAAGTCTTCGTCCCTGGCAGCCACGATAAATGCCCGGCACCCCGCTACTAGCTTTTCCCTTTCTTCGTCTGGTATCCCTCCCACAAACTCCACCGTCTTTCCAGCTAGCCTCTTAAGTCTTTCTTCCTCTTGCCCTGTCCCAAAGATCACTAGTGGCACCTTAAGTTTGTTGCACACCTCGATAACAAGATCAAAGTTCTTCGACATAACCAATCTCC
>CAZKPQ010000015.1:0-12899 GCA_964554695.1 uncultured Gammaproteobacteria bacterium
CTGGGCGATAAACATGGTCGGGTGGAGTGGTGGGGTAGACGGCCAGATGCCAGGTTTTGTGAGTATTGCTGCTTTTGTGATTGGGCTCTTGTCGTTTACTCAAATTTCGATTGAAAATTTTCCCGCCTGGACGGGGACAGCTCTGGCCTTTATTACCTCAGGAGCCTACTTAGGGTTTTTACCTTGGAATTTCTACCCGCAAAAGATTTTGCCCGGATACAGCGCCAAGGCGCTAGCGGGGTTTCTTTTAGCAACGCTAGCGATTCTTAGCTCGGCCAAATTTGGAACGGCTCTTCTAGTTTTGGGGGTGCCGGCAATCGACTCAATTTACGTGGGACTATCGCGACTTCTCAAAAGAGGTAATCCGACAGTGGCGGGGCGAAGTCATCTGCACCACCGGCTTTTAGATATAGGCTGGACAAAGCCACAAATTGCCTTGTTTTACTGGATTGTGTCTGCTATATTGGGCCTGGTTGCGTTAACAGTCACCGCAAGAGCAAAGTTCTTTGCCTTTGTAGTGGTTGGGGTAATTTTGGCAGGCTTTATCTTATGGCTAAAACTTTCTACTACCTATTTAAGGAAGCCCGGCCGTACCAGTGGATTAAAAACTTAATAATCTTCTCGGCGATCTTCTTTACCGGGGAACTTTTAACTCCTGAACCACTTTATAGAACAATATTAGCTTTCCTAGCCTTTTGTGCTGCCTCGTCGTCGATTTATATATTCAACGACTACACGGATATCGAGAAGGATAAGCTTCATCCCTTCAAAAGACACCGGCCACTGGCGGCAGGAAAAATATCACCTAAATTCGCCTTGGGAACGGCAGTGGTTTTGACTTTGGGAGCGTTTTTTATTGCGAGTAACTTATCGCTTAGCTTTAGCCTAACGCTTTTGGCATTTTACATTCTCCACATATCCTACTCGCTATTTATTAAAGAAATAATGCTTCTAGATATTATGGCGATTGCCAGCGGTTTTATCTTGAGGATATTTGCTGGCGAGGTAGCAACGGGCTTTCATATTGATGTCTGGCTTCTTTTAACAGTAATTTCAGCGGCTCTTTTCATTGCAATCGGCAAGAGGCGATCGGAATTGACACTTCTTTCTGGGTGGCAAGGAGCAATTCCCGCAAAAACTAGAAGCACCTTGACGCATTATAGCGAGCGAATGCTCGATGTTTATATTTCGATGTTTGCCAATTCGACTTGGATAACTTACGCGTTCTACACTTTTTTACAACAACCGGTAGCGGCAAAAACAGCACTCGGGGGTCTAGTTGACAGTTATAATCTTAATATTTTCGACGACCGGAAGTGGATGATGATAACGATTCCGGTAGCGATTTACGGAATTATGAGATATTTACAGTTAATCTACGAGAAAAACGTTGGAGAGTCGCCGGAAAAAATACTCCTTTTTGATCGGCCAATTATCCTAACCTCCATTATTATGGGAACACTTCTGTTTACAATAATCTATATTATTGGCCGTTAACTATTCGACCTTCTCCACGTAGTCACGGCTGACAAATCCGAAGGACTCCTTAAAAGTTATCTTGACCCACTCCCCGACCTCAGAGAGGAAGGGATATTTTTCGCCGGGAAGGACCTTACCAACTTCAGTAGCCACAATGGAAGGCTCTAAGCGAACTCTTAAGTAGCCAATCGGAGTGTCTTTAACTACCACATAAGGCTTAGAAATTTCAGCACTAGCAGTAGCGGAGAGGACAGTTTTGGGAGTGGGTGCTGGTGGAGGGGAAGCTTTTTTGAGAGAACCGAGGCGGACAATGGCGTTGAGGCGAAAACCGGGGACAATTTTGCCTTGAACAACCTGGTCACCGAAACCGGAAAGAGAAATTTTTATCTGATGGTCGCCGATAGATAGGTCGTCAATAATTATTGAGGTTTTACCCTTCTCCAAGCCATCGACGAAAACGCTGGCATTGTCAGGCGAAGAGGAGACGGCTAGTTCGCCTTTGTCCGAGGCAACGATTTTCTCAAGCCACAGGATCTGGCCACCGTTTTCTAGTGGAGAGCGATCAAGATCTTGACTAACGAAGGTGAGACCGCCTGGCAGAAGCTTGATTTGGGTCTCAAAAGGGGTGAGGTTTTTGTCCAGAGGTTCAAGCCGCAGGGCATAATCACCGGGAGGGAGATTTTCTCGGTGAAGAGGAGTGTGGCCCAAACGCTGGTCGGTTAAAACCACCATGGCTTTAGGAAATGACTCGACTCTAAGGCTCGAGACGGCCGGGGGCTGACGGTTAAGAATAAGAAAGGCAAATATGCCAGCCAGTAGAAGGGAGAGAGTAAAGAAAAGAAAAGCCAAGCGCTTTCTAGTCATGGAAAGATTTTAACTTATTATTAAACTTACTTCGGGAAAGACTAGCTACTTAGCTGTCTCAGAAACACGCAATTCTCTAATGGCCGTAATTTTAATTTGGCCGGGGAAGTCTTTAATCTCGGATTCAATGCGTTCACGAATCTTTTGAGCAATAAGGACGGTTTCGGCGTCGCTGGCGACTTTCGGATCAACGAGAACCCGAAGTTCGCGGCCAGCTTGGAAGACCCAAGCTTCGGAGACTCCAGGAACGCTTTTACAGATGTCTTCTAACTCTTGCATCCGGGCAAGGTACTTTTCAAGGTCCTCGTAACGGGCACCGGGGCGGCTGCCGGAGATAGCGTCGCCAAGATAAACGATCATTGACTCGACCGAAGAGAACGGTTTATCTTCATGATGTTCTTCAACACAGGCAACAACTTTTTCGGGGATAGCCATTTTACGAAGGTAGTCAGCTCCCAAAGTAACGTGGGAACCTTCTTCAGATTCAATGACTTTACCGATGTCATGGAGAAGGCAACCAAGGCGAACAACATTAACATCGGCTTTAACTTCTTGAGCAATAGCAACCCCAATTTTGGTTTCCTCGAGAGTGTGGATAATCATATTTTGACCATAGGAGAAGCGATATTTGAACCGGCCAAGAAGTTCGATTAACGGGCGGGGAAGATTGTAAACGCCAACGGCGTGGCAGAGTTTCTGGCCTTCCTCAAACATTACGCGCTCGATTTCTTTTCGAACTTCGGCAACCACTTCCTCAATTCGAGCCGGCTGGATACGGGTATCTCTAATGAGCCGTTCGAGGGCAACGCGACCGATTTCCCGACGGACTGAATCAAAGCTGGAAAGGCGAATAACCCCCTCTTCGTCAAGTTCGACGTCAACGCCGGTGGCGCGTTCAAAGGCACGGATATTCCTACCTTCCTTACCAATAATTCGACCTTTGACCTCTTCGCTGCCAACGGAAACGACGGAAACGGTGTATTCGGCGGTAATGTTAGTCGCCCCGTGGAGCATTTCAGAAACGAGGATCTCTCGGGCCTGAACCTGGGCGGTTTCCCGAGCTTCGTCAATAATGCCTTTGGCAATTTTGCCTGCGTCGGCGCGGGATTTTTCTTCGACAGCGGCCAAGATTTTTTCCCGAGCTTCATCGACAGTTAAGTTAGCGATCTTTTGGAGTCGGACGAGCAATTCGGCCCGAGTTTTTTCGACCTCTTCGCGAAGTTTTTCAATCTCCTGGCTTTTCTCTCCAAGGGCAGTTTCTTTTTGTTCCAGACCCCGAAGTCTCGCCTCGAGACTTTCCTCTTTTTGAGCAAGACGTCGCTCAAGCTCAACGACCTCAGAGCGAATTTTTCGTGCTTCTTCTTCGGCAGCGGCCTTAACTTTGATAGCCTCCTCGCGAGCATTAAAGATGATCTCACGACTTTGGGCTTCGGCCTCAAGGAGAGCGACTTGAGCGGAAGGAGAACTAGATCTTCGGGAAGTAGCCGGGGTAGGCGAAACGGGTTTCTTTACTTTTGGAGATGCTTGGCTTTTAGTGCCAATGGTCTTGCCAATACGAGAAAAAAAGGACATCTTTTAGACCTATTTGCACGAAAGAAAGATTCGGGAGAGCTACTTACTGCCCAGGAGCTTTTTTAGGAAAGCAACAATTTGGTCCCAGAGTTCTTTCATTGATGCAAAATCTAGGTATCTTTTAGTATCTAATTACCTTTAAGTATACCTCTTTCCCAAAGTATTATCCAGTACAGAGGAAACAGTCTCCCAGGAGAAACCACGCGAGAGAAGAAAACGCTGGAGCTTAACTCTAACGGCATAATAGCTATCCTTGTCTTTTATTTTTCCCTTGAGGACAGAGGCTTTTTTACTTATTGCTTGAAGAGCAAGTTCGTGTTCCCCTACTTTTGACGTATCTTTAGCAAATGATTCAGCTAAAACTTCGTCAACAATTTTCCGATCGAGACCTTTTACAAGAAGTTCTTGGCGAAGGGCGAGTTTGCCTTTAGGTTTATAGGTATTACGTTGGTCGATAAACCAAAGGGCGAAGGCGTGATCGTTAAGTTGACCTAAGTGGCGAAGTTTTTCAAGAATCCCCTCAGTAATTTTTTTTTGGTTTTTACGAGCGGACTCATAAATTTCTTCCATAAACTTTCGCTTTAGAAAAAGCCGGATTTCATATTTGGTTCGGGGACGAAAACTTAAAAAGTTAAGACAGGCGTTAAACAGCTTTCCGAAATCGCTTTCGAGAAGAACGGCTCTTAAAAGATCGGGGGTGACTTCTTGGTCTTTAAAGATTCCCAGACGAACTACCTCGTTTTCGGTTAAACCGGCAACGAACTTACCGTCGATATAGACACTTACCCTGCCCGGATCTTTCTTTTGATATTCGAGCTTTGTTATTCTCACGTCAAAACTAGATGAATTAAAAATTCGGTATTGCCGCCCGTCCCGGTAATTGGCGAGGGGGTTTGGTTTTGTAGTTTAAAACCGGCTTCATGGGTAGAGTCGATAACAGCGGAAAGGATCTCTTGGTGATAAGAGGGCGGGATAACACCTTTGTTTCTTAAAGCAAGCGGTTGGTTTTCATATTGAGGCTTTAAAAGAGCGATTACCTGGCCGGTGGGTTTGAGGAATTTTTTAATAACTGGGAGAACTTTTATAAGAGAAGTGAAAGTGACATCGATCGTAACTAGATCCACAGGTTCGGCAAGATTATCTAAATGAAGAATATTAGTTCTCTCAAGAACAACAACTCGGGGGTCCTGACGAAGTTTCCAGGCGAGTTCACCGTAAGCTGTATCAACGGAATAAACCTTGGCGGCGTGAGACTGTAAGAGGCAATCAACAAAGCCACCGGTAGAACTACCGACGTCGAGAACGATTAAGCCTTGGGTGTCCACACCGAACATCCTTAGGGCATGATCAAGTTTTAGACCGCCACGAGAAACAAATTTTTGATTTTCCATAAAGTTAGGAGCTGGCACTAGAGTAATGGCGAAGGCCAGCTCGCCAGACAAACTCGGAAATTATAAAAGTTACAACAACCATAAGTAGGGCGAGAAGGGAGAGTCCCCAATCGATTTTACCTAAAAGGGTAACTGCGGGAACATAGACCATAAGAATTGTTGGAATAATAAACATGAGGAGAGCAGAAATCGGACCGGGGAAGATTTCTTTAGGGAAACGCGAGAAACTGGTTATCTCGTCGACGAGTTCAATAACAGCGGCACCTTCAGTAAGCCAAAATGATAGTGAAGCAGCAAGGAAAAGAAGATTATAAATAATAGCCATGCCACAAAGTAACAGAAGGAGGAAAAGAAGGATATGGGGGAAAGTTACAGTTAGACCTTGAATTGACCAAAGAAGAAAACCGATGGCTAAGAGGGTTGGCAAGAAAATGTCAGGGTGCTGATCCCGAACGGAAGTTATAAGCCGGGTATTTATAGGCAGGCGAGCAAGATGGTCAAATGAGCCATCACGAATTCGTTCAGTTAGTCGATCGAGTGATTTTCGATAGAGAAGAAAGGAGCTGTAATAAATAAGCTGTTCGATGGCAAAGAGGGTTAACATATTGTTGAATGTCCACCCCGAGATAGATGAGGTTTTAGAAAGAAGGGTTCCCATAAAAAACAGGTAACTTAGGGAGTACATTCCGGTAGGGAGAATAGAAGCGAAGAAGTTTGTCCGATACTCAAGAGTCATCAGAAAGTTTATCCGGACAAAAAGCAGAAAAACTCGGGCTGACTTAGAAAGACTACTTACCATAAGAGCTATACTTTTGGAGACCTCTTCTCCAAAGAAAAAGAACAAGTAAAGTGATGGCACTAAACCAGAGCAGGAGAGCTAGGAAACCTTGGAGAACGACTAATTCAGAGACCTGGCCGGTATAGATTCTGAGCGGAAAATCAAATAGATAGCCGAATGGCAGAAAGTTAAGAACAGACAAGAAAGGTACCGCTACGACAGCTAATGGGATCCAGCGTCCGCCGAGAATACCCATTATTTGATTAATGGCAATCCTAATATAGCTCGTGTCAGAGGTCCAGAATGTTAAAAGACCAATGAGAAAGTTTATTTGAAACGAAAATATCCAGGCCAGAGAGAAAATAGCAGTGAAGGCGAGAAGAGCGAGCGGTGAAGCTGGAAAGCTTATATAAGTAGGGAAGAACATCATACTTAAGAAAACGACGAAAAACGAAAAGGCAGCGATAGTTACTCGTTCACCTAAAACAAAAGCAAAGACGTTGGCCCAGTAATTAATGGGTTTAGTTAAGAAGTTACTTAGGTCGCCTTTATTAATGTGAGAAGTAATGACTCGGGCAGAGCGGCTAGTATAAAGAATTTCTACAAACCCAACTAAAACATAATAAGTAACAATGCCGGGCCTATTAAAGCCACTGACTTGGCCCTCCCGGGCCAAAACGGCAAACCAGAGAACAATAAAAAGTAGGGTAATAAAAATATGTTTAATTACCCGAATAATTAATTCCCCCCGATAAACGAAAACTAGAAGGGCAGCAATTTTTAAAACAAGCCAATATTTTTTCATTAGTCTAAGGCTAGGCCGGCGGCGATAGAGGTAAAAGTGTCAAAAAGTTGAACCTTAGAAGGGCCAAAAATTGTAACCAGCATCTCTTCGACCACGGGAATAAGAGACGAACCGCCAGTTCGAACGACAACATCAATTTGGTCAGGTTCAAGCTTTGCGGCAGCGAGAGTTCGAAGAACAATCTCTTTAGTTTCGGCTACGCGGGGAGCAATCAAATCTTCAAACTCTTTACGAGTTAACTCAAGATTGATATTTATTGGTCCGTCGGAAAACTTGAGAGTGGCTGTTTGCCCGTCAGATAGCTCTTTTTTAGCTTTCTCAATAGTTTCATAGATCTCGAAGCCAAGGTTCATTTTAATTAGATAAAGTAGTCTATCCAAAGCTTCCGGGTCGGAGTTTTTATAGCGAGCTTCGGCTAGGAAACGCATATCAGCTGGATTATTTAAGTTAATAACTCCATACCAAGAATTCAGGGAATCCATAATATGATGAGGAAGTGGGTTTTGAGCATCGCCCCAGCGCATTTCTGAACCAAAATAGCAATTTAATTTTGCCTTCATAATATCGGAATTTAAAAGATTGCCGCCAATATAGACGCCGTCGGTTGCCAAAACCTTAAACCAAGAATCATACTCGACAATGGCGGTATCGAGAGTGCCTCCACCAAAATCAAAAACAAAAATCTTTTGCTTAGCCAGTTTGTTTTTGTGGAGAAAATATTTAGCAGCGGCAACTGGCTCGAACTCAAATTCGATGGTCTTAAAACCAACCATCTTAAGTGCTTCATGGAGACGATCTTGGACGGCCCTATCTTTATGGGGATCGTCGAGAAACTTAACGGGACGGCCGACACGAAGACTGTTGGCGCTCTCCCCTAGCTTTTTATCGGCTTCTTGTTTTATAAGGGAGACGAAAAGGCCGATAAGCTGTTCGAGGGTAAAATATTTCCCAAAAATATTAGTACCCTTGTAAAAAGGGGCTTTGAGAGCGGTTTTGAGAGCCTGTAGAAGTCGGCCAGTGCCATAGTCAATTTCCTCATAATATTCGGCGACTAAATCGGCTGGGCCACCTTCAACACTTTTATTAGCCTGAAGCATTTTACCGGTATAGAGCTGGAGAACAACGCCAGGAGTTCGATTTTTGTTATCAAAGAGATATTTTTCTAAAGCTTCTTGACCAAAGGAGTACTTAAATTCTCCCTGATATGAATATTCAAAGTTACCAAACTTAACTTCTTTGGCAATTAGTTCACGGTGGGCAAAGTATAAAAGGGAGCGGATGATTCTGGGATCGGTGGCTTTGGTATCGATTGGGACTAAGTGGGGCTCTCCTTTTTCAAGGAGCGAGAGAGAGGAATTAGTGGTCCCGAAATCTAAACCACAACGGATCATGGCAGTTTGAAAAACTTAAGGATTTGCCCATAGAGAATAAAAAACCGCTCAGTAAGTGAGCTTTAAGCTAGTTTAGCACTAGTCTTGATAATTGCAAATAACTAGGCCTGATTTCCCTTCTTTAGAAGGGCACCGGTGGTTTCTGATTGATGATTATAGCGGTTGAAGTCCCTAGTTGAGACAACGTTGTCTTTGGAATAAGTAAAGACCATTAATTTACCCATTCGAAGCTTGTAACTCAGTTTAATTTGCCATGGGCCAACATTCATAATTTCAAGAGTAATAACATGGGCGTCCTGGCCGGGTGGGATAAAATTAGCTGCTTGATGAATGCTTACGCCGAGGCGGGCTAAGGTTGAGCTGCCGTCGAGAAACATGCCAACATCCGGAGCAAGGGTTAATTTTTCTAGTGTTTGACCAAGAACAAACTGACCGGGTTGGAGGGTAAAGGAGTTTGACTTGAGGTTAATTCGCTCATACTCTGGCTGAACAGTTGGATTACCAGGATCAAGAACGGTTGTCGTCGGTTTGGGAAGAAGAAGGAATTGACCGAGGTGGATATCGTACCTTCCTGCCCTGACAAGGCTTTCACTGTAAGGTTCAATTTTGACCTTCCCCGATTGGACCAAGCTTTTAATTTGTTGGTCGGTGAGAAACATGACTCAATTATTTCACAAATATAGGATTAAGGGAAAATAGGTTAACGGAGGTTATTCCTCTTCGGCCTCGTCTTCTTCACCAATAACAACTTTCTCAGCAACCTCTCCGGATTTTACTTTCTTCATAATTTCTAATTCAATCTCTTTAGCGATTTTTTTATTTTCCTGAAGGAAAAGCCTAGCGGCGTCTCTCCCCTGCCCGAGCATTGTTTCGCCATACCTTAGAAAAGCGCCGGATTTAGTGATAACACCAAGTTCGATACCAACGTCAATGAGGCCATCCTCATAAGAAGGACCAGTAGTGCCGTAGATATTAAATTCGGCAACCCTAAAAGGCGGAGCAACTTTATTTTTAACAACCTTGACGCGGTTTCGACTACCGATAACAGTATCCCCTTCTTTAAGTTGTTCGATGCGGCGAATGTCCATGCGAATCGAAGCATAGAATTTCATAGCTAAGCCACCTGGGGTAGTCTCGGGATTACCAAACATAATGCCGATTTTCTGACGGAGCTGGTTAGTAAAAAGGGCAACGGTTTTTGATTTACTAATAACACCGGTCAGCTTTCGTAGGGCTTGGGACATGAGTCTTGCCTGAAGACCAACCATGGCATCACCCATCTCGCCTTCAATTTCAGCCCGGGGAACAAGAGCGGCAATCGAGTCAACGACGATTAGATCAACGCCACCAGAGCGAATAAGGGTTTCGGCGATTTCGAGAGCCTGTTCGCCGGTATCGGGCTGAGAAATTAAAAGTTCAGTTAAGTTAACGCCAATTTTTTCGGCCCATTGCGGATCGAGGGCATGTTCGGCGTCAATAAAAGCGGCGACACCCCCCTGGCGTTGGACCTGGGCGATGGCTGAAAGAACGACAGTCGTTTTACCAGATGCCTCAGGCCCATAGATTTCAATAATTCTACCCCGGGGAAGTCCCCCAATACCAAGGGCTAAGTCTAAGGGCAAAATGCCGGTAGAGATGGCGTCAATAGCCATTCGGGGAGCAGCCTCACCCATTTTCATAATCGAGCCTTTACCATACTGCTTTTCAATTTGCTCCATAGCTAGGCGAACAGCAGTTAGTTTAGCGGCATTATCAGTAGCTTGAGAGACTGGTTGAGTGGAATCGGTAGTCGCAGCTTTTCCTCTTGGCATTACGGCCGTATTAAACAATCTATGGGACTTACTGTCAAGGAAGAAAATAGTAAGAATAAATGATAAAATTGAGCATAAAATCCACGGGGAGTGGCGTAATGGTAGCGCGCTAGGCTGGGGGTCTAGCAGCCCGAGTCCGATTCTCGGCTCCCCGACCAGAGAACAGATTTAAGAGCAGACTGGCTTCTTATGAGAAACATTGTCCGAATTATTAGTGTCTCCAAACCTTTACATGGAATTCTAGCGGGACTGTCACTTCTTATTCTGATTGGGGCTTGTCTTGATTTAGCGGTTCCCTTGGTTTCGAAACTAATTATCGATGAGGTGGTGGCGGGGACAACTAATCAAGTCGGAAACCTGACAAAGCTATTTCTTCTTATCGGACTCACGTTTGGGCTAACAGTTCTTCGAACAATTGACACGGCGGTTGCGGAACGAGTGGGTGACCATTTTGCGGGGAGACTCCGACAACTTCTGACAGAGCGGTTTTATAGCAAGATACTAGGCCTACCCCAAAGTTACTTTGATTCAGAACTGTCGGGAAAAATTGTTAATCAACTTAATCGAAGCATTACTTCGATCCAGGGATTTGTTAACGCCTCGACAAACTTCATTGTGCCAATGTTTCTCCAGAGCATATTTATCATTTTTTTTCTCACCACCTTAAGTCTCCCGGTAGGGATTTTTACACTGATTCTTTTTCCGATTTATCTTGGAATCTCTTACTACTCGTCAAAAAGATGGGGAGAGGCCGAGGCTTCTAAAAACACGTACGAGGATCTAGCAAGGGGAAGAATTAACGAGGTAATTGGCAATATAAAGATTATTCGAGGATTTAACACTCAAAAACACGAATTTAATTTTGTTTCGAAAGCGCTTTCGGAAATAAATAAAATTTATGCCGGACAAAGCAGCACTTTTCACCGATTTGATTTTGCCAGAAACTTTTCCCTGAATGTAATTCTTATGGCGATTAATGTGATTGTTTTCTACAACACTTTCCTGGGGAACTTCACAATCGGTGAGATGGTTCTTATCTTGCAGTTAATTGTGCAAGCGAGGATTCCCCTTTTTGCGATGTCATTTATTTTAACCCAGATCCAGATGGCAGAGGCGGGATCGAAGGAATATTTTGAGATATTGGCGCTATCGTCGACGGAGAAGTTCGAGGAGAATTACCCGCGCCAGAGAATTAAGGAACCGACAATTGAATTTAGGAATGTCACTTTTTCGTACGAGAAAAGTGGCAAAGTGTTAGACAACACATCATTTGTAATTAAACATAACGAGAAAATTGCTTTGGTGGGACCAAGCGGGGCCGGGAAAACAACAATTATTAACCTTATTCTTAAATTCTACGAACCAACCTCCGGAGAAATTTATTTGAACGGGAAAAGATATTCTCAGTTGCCTCACCACTATGTGAGGAACAATATCGCGCTAGTATTTCAAGAGAATGAGCTTTTTTCAACGACTATCAAAGAAAATGTAGCTTATGGGTCGAAAGCAAGCGAGAAAGACCTAGTTAAAGCTCTTAAAATGGCTAACGCTTGGGAGTTTGTTAAGCTACTTCCTAAAGGCATTGATTCGGAAGTTGGGGAACGGGGAGTGAAACTTTCTGGCGGACAGAAACAGCGAATACAGATTGCCAGAGCGATACTTCGAAACGCACCAATCTTAATTCTAGATGAGGCCACATCTAACCTAGACGCTAAATCGGAAAAGGAAGTCCAAGATGCCCTGACCAAATTAATGGAAAATAAATTGGTAATTGTAATTGCCCACCGGTTTTCAACGATTCAAAATGTCGACAAGGTAGCAGTTTTAGAAGAAGGAAAAGTGGTGGAGTTTGGTAATCCCAAAACGCTTGCTCTTAAACCCGGGATATATCGAGATTTACTGCAGTATCAAATTGAAGGAAATAAAAAGCTTCTGGAAGGCTTCGAACTATACTAACAGTTTTTCTTAACGCTTGGGGGATTGTTTCTCCTTCCGAGCGCCCATAAGACCGGGCTTTTTTCTTTCTTTAGCTCGGGGATCACGAGTCAGAAAACCTTTTTTTCGAAGAATTGGTTGGAATTTTGGATCGACTACGACTAAGGCCCGGGCGATAGCAAGGGTAGTGGCCCCCAACTGGCCAGTTTTTCCAGAGCCCTCAACGATAACGGTAGTTATAAAACGACCGACAGTATTTGTAGTTCGATAAAGTTCGGTGTAAAGGGCCTTGGCGTAGGGATTATTAAAGTAAGTATCAATTGGAAGATTATTAACATAAATATCTCCTTTTGCTAGTTTTGTACCTTTAATAGTAACGTCCTTATTGGGAAGATAGAGCCTTGCCCGAGCCGAAGCAGTCTTTCGGCGACCGTTACCAAAGTAGAAGCCGGAGGAGGGCTCAGGACGCTTATCCTCTTTGACTCCCTTAGAAACTTCATTCTCGCCAGTAGCCTCAACTGGTAAAGCTGTTTCTATAGGTTCAGGCTTGACGAGATCGGTTTTCTTCTTTCTTGGCATATTAGGGCTTTATAACTAATCTGGCTATCCATTGGGCTCGCAACTTGTTATTTGGAAGCATCCCCCAAACAGCATGGCGAATTATCTCAGTCGGATTTTCTTTACGAAGATCCCGGAGAGTTCTCGTTTTTAGGCCAGCTGGATAACCGCTGTAGTGAGTATAGCGCTTTAGTTCTTCTTTTTTACCAGTAACTTTAACGCTAGCGGCGTTTAAGACGGTTACAAAATCGCCACAATCGAGGTGGCGAACAAAGTAAGGTTTACTTTTGCCAACGAGAAGAGTGGCTACCTTAG
>CAZKPQ010000016.1:0-12190 GCA_964554695.1 uncultured Gammaproteobacteria bacterium
GAGAACGCTAAAGAAACCGAGAATCTTCGCGCTAAAGCTAAGAAAGCCGGCATGCCTGAGGAAGTCCTTAAGAAAACCCTTAAAGAGATTAAGCGTCTCGAGCAGATGAGTAACATGAATCCCGAAGCTGGTTATATTAGAACTTACGTCGAGTGGCTCTTAGACATGCCCTGGTCGGCTAAATCTGACAGTAAATCCAATATTAACGAAGCTGAGAAAATCCTCGATGAGGACCATTATGGTCTCGAGAAAGTCAAAGAGCGAATCGTCGAGTACTTGGCTGTCCTTAAGTTAAAGCAGGCTCAGGTGGCTGCTTCTAAATCCGATAGCGGTAACGGCGGTGGTAAGCCTACTAATGGTGAGTCAGGATCAGCCTCAGAACTATCTGACGATGACGACAAGAAAGTCTCTCCCAACTTACCCGATGCTGGTTATAAAAAGAAAAACGAGTCCGTACCGACCATTCTCTGTTTTGTTGGTCCTCCAGGTGTTGGAAAAACTAGTATCGGTAAATCAATCGCCCGTTCCCTTGGTCGAAAGTTCGTCCGCGTTTCCTTGGGTGGTATCCGGGACGAAGCGGAAATCAGGGGCCACCGTCGAACCTACGTGGGTGCCCTTCCCGGCCGGATTATCCAAGGTATCAAACAATCTAGTACTAGAAATCCGGTCTTTATGCTCGATGAAATCGATAAGCTCGGTGCCGATTTTCGGGGCGACCCCTCGGCTGCTCTTCTGGAAGCTCTTGATCCAGAACAAAACAACGCCTTCTCCGATCACTATCTCGAGGTCCCCTTTGATCTTTCCGAAGTCATCTTCATTGCTACTGCCAATATCCTAGATACCATCCCGCCAGCCCTATTAGATCGTTTAGAAGTTATTGAGTTCCCCGGTTACACTCTAGAGGAAAAATATCACATTGCCGAGAAATATTTAGTTCCAAAGCAGCTGGAGGTAAACGGTCTAACTTCCGACCAAGTCGAAATTACTGAAAACGCTTTGAGAACCATTATCGCCCGTTACACTATGGAGGCCGGGGTTCGAAATCTTGAACGGGAAATCGGTACCGTTCTTCGAAAAACCGCCAAACGAATTGCCGAAGGGAAGGTCAATAAAAAACTTGCTATTAAAGCTAGCGATCTTCACCGCTATCTCGGACCCTTCAAGTTCACTTCGACTGTCGCTGAGCGAAAAGACGAAGTTGGTCTCTCAACTGGTCTTTTCTGGAGCCGCGCCGGTGGGGGAATCATCTTAATCGAAGTTTCCATTATGCCCGGTAAAGGTAATCTTCTTCTAACTGGGTCCTTAGGTGACGTTATGCAAGAGTCAGCCAAGGCGGCCATTACCTATGCCCGCGCCCATTGGAAAGAGTTAGGTTTAGATGAGAAGTTCTTTGGTAAAGTCGATATTCATGTTCATGTTCCTGAAGGGGCCACTCCCAAAGACGGTCCATCCGCCGGTGTGGCTCTGACCATGGCTGTTATTAGTGCCTTAACCAAGACTCCCATTAAACGCTTTGTCGGCATGACCGGTGAGGTTACCTTAAGAGGTCGAGTTCTTGAGATCGGCGGTCTTAAGGAAAAAGTCGTTGGCGCTCATATCGCTGGCCTAAAAACTATTGTTATTCCCAAGGCAAATAAAAAAGATCTGGAGGACATTCCTAAGTACATCCTAAAAGACTTAGAGTTCAAATTTGCCGATACCATCGACGAGGTCCTCGAAGTTGCTCTCACAAGTAAGCCCGGTACTAAACCAACACCAGCCGGTGAGCATAAACAAATTCCCTCCACCTTTGCGAGGCTGGCTCTTCCGGTCAACCGAGACAAGTAGCCTATCCTTTCCCTAGCGCCACTTCCGCATGTCTTAAAACTTCCTGGAGCTCTTTCTCTTTGCCAATCTCCTTAGCGATTGGCACAAAATACTTCTTCGTTTCCGAGTAGTATTTCCTTAGAGTCTCTTTGTCGTCTATAAATGCGCAGCCCATTAAATTGTCTAGTCTATCAGCTAGTTTTACCACCCTGGCTGCCCGCCGAATCTCCCCATCTTCATGGTTGTCAAACTCCCCGAAGTACTCATCTTGGTCTTTTCTGTTAAATGTTACATAAGTTCCCTTTTTGCTGCAAAGGAGAACTATCTTTGCTGTTTTCTCGCCAAACTTATTCCGCACTTCCTCGAATGTAACCGAGGTGTCTTCTAGGATGTCGTGAAGAATCGCTGCCAGGAGAATCTCTTCCTCTTCATATCCCCAATACACACAAAGTTTATAAACCGAATAGAGATGCGTCCAATAAATTTCTTTGCCGCCAGGAACCGGGGTAAACTTTCTCATCCGCTCCGGCTCAAGACTATAAACCAATTCAAATGCGGCTTTGATTCGTGTGGGAATCATGTGCTGCCCAGCTTGGATTCGAACCAAGATTAACAGATTCAGAGTCTGCTGGCCTACCGTTAGCCGACCGGGCAATGAGGTACTGCTATTTTACCAAATCCGAGGCTAGTTTTATTTCTTCGCTCTTTTAATTTCCGCTAGGAGTTCTTTCTTTACTTTTTCTGCTTCCACTTTAATTTTCTCTTCAATATCTTCTTCAACTTCTGATTTTAGATATTCTAGTAGTTTTTCGTCATGGGGTGACGCATGGAAAGCCGTTAGAAACTTCTCGTGTTTCTCGCTTGGCAGGTGGCTTAGGATCACATCTAGGACATGGTGGTGCAAAACCGCATCAATATGTCGAACTAATTCTTCCCGGCTGTCGGAATCGACCTCGTGTTTATCAAGTTCCGCAATAACTTCCTCTCGAATAACTAAGTGGTCATAAAAAATCTTACTCATATGGTTTCAGTATTCGAATTCTTCTTAGCTAAGTCTTTATTCTTCTTTGCCAATTCTTCTACATTGTACTCTAATGGTCCTAGGGGGATTTTTTTCTCTGGATCATCTAAAAAGTACAAAACTACTGGATGATTTTGTTTGCCATAGTTTATTCCCAAGTAGGCCATCATCTCCGGCGACCCGCCAAAGTGTTTCCCTGTCCAGTTAGCCGGTCCCGCATCCGCCACTGCTCCTACAACTGCTTTTCCATTTTCTGGATTAATGACTACCACCCGTCGGTGTTTATACCAAGCCGCTAGCTCTCGGGTCCTTGTGTTCCAGTCGGGTAAATATAGTGTCTGAACGGCTACATACCACTTCTCGGTGGCGTAAAGTTCCGGCGTCATCTCCTCTTTTGAGTAAGCGAAATAGCCCCAGCCTCCAAGCCCCGGCGTAATGCCTTTTTCTTGAAGTTCGTCGTGTTGTCCAATCGTGTCCCCGGGGTAGCGCGGCAGATGCTGTTCAGCCCCCATCCTGCCATATTGATTATTAAGTTTGTTCCCATCCAGTTCCGCCACTGCCGATACCCCGTAAATCTCCTTAACCTTTTGACTTAACTCTGTCTGTTGACCCTCATTTAGTTCCCACGTTCCAACCGGCGGCAAAATATTCTTCAGTTCGGCTGTCATTTTTTGTTGAGGGGTAATCTCTAGGGCATCAACCGGTAAGTCATTTTCTGGTGTCGTTATCTCAACCGCTAGAGGACTAGGCTGTTTTTTCTCTCGAAGATCGATTGGCACTATGCTATTTGCTGAGAGAAGTAAGCTGCCTGCTAGTGCCCCCGAAGTTAAAAGCCTTGTCGCGTGTTCTCTAATTTGTCCCGGCCGGATCCCAACCTGGTCAAAAAAATTCTTAGCCGCTGGATGCTTCTTGGCAAGTTCCTTCTCCGAACTAAGACTTCGAAGTTTAAGCCTTGTCCTTAAGGCTTCAATGTCTAACAGTGGTTTTTCTGGGAGTCTTTTTCGGGCAGCCATCAAATTTAATTTACAACCTTATGCGTTTAACTAGCAATTGTTCTTGCTCCTTCCAGTCGGGTAAGGGTTTCTTCTTTCCCTATAAACTCCATTACTTCCCAAAGTGGGGGAGTCGCCGATCTACCAGTGACTGCGACTCGAAGAACCATAAAGAAATCGCCAACCTTAACATTGTTTTTCTGGCAATAATCTCTAGCCTTATCTTCAAGATACTTTCCGTCCCATTTCTCATTTAAAGCCTGAATAGCTAATTCAATAATTTCAGCACTCCTTGCCCCGGTCTTCTTTAAAAGCCCCACTTCAATAACCGGCGTCTCGAATAGAAAGCTTGTAAGCTCGTCAAAATCTGATAAAACAACCAGTCGCTCTTTTACAAGTGGGATAGCCTTAACGATTAGCGGTTCTTCCCTTTTAGAATAGGGGACAAGCCTATTTCCTAATGTTACATCGTCGAGAGCTCGTATATACTTTTCGTTATACCAATTTAACTTTTCAATGTTGAAAGCTGGCGTACTCTTCAAAACTCGGGCAAAATCGAATTCTTCAATAAATTCATCGAGGGTCATCAGCTCTCTCTCGTCACCTGGGTTCCAGTTAAGAAAAATTAGGTAATTAATAATTGCTTCCGGTAGGTAACCAATTTCTCGAAATTCCGAGATGCTCGTTGCTCCGTGTCTTTTAGAAAGTTTAGTTCGGTCAGGCGCAAAGATAAAGGAAAAGTTAGCAATCTTTGGCGGAGTCTCTCCCAGAGCTTCATAGATTAAAAGCTGATATGGTGTCGCACTAATAAAGTCCTCGCCTCTAATGGCATGAGTAATCTTCATTTCAATATCATCTACCGTTACAGCTAAGTTCAAAAGCGGGTCTCCGTTTGAACGAACTATTATAAAATCGCCAAACAAAGAGGTGTCGAATATAATTTCGCCTCTGATCAGGTCGTCAAAGTGTATTTTTTTACCGGGATTAAGAAATCTAACAGTATACGATTCCTTTCTAGCTAGTCTTTCTTCAATCTCTACTGGATTTAGATTTCGGCACTTTCCGTCGTATCTATAAACGCTTCCAGCCGCCTCCGCTGCTTTTCTTTTTTCTTCAAGTTCCTCTTTAGTGCAAAAGCAACGGTAAGCGTTCCCCGAATCTAGAAGCCGATCAACATATTTTTGATAGATATTGGTTCTTTGGCTTTGACGGTATGGAGCATAAGGACCACCAATATCCGGCCCCTCATCCCAGGAAATACCGAGCCACTTAAGCGATTCAAGAATGTTGTCCTCGAATTCTTTTTTAGCCCGCTCTCTATCTGAGTCGTCAATCCTCAGAATAAACTCCCCACCATTTCTCTTAGCAAAAGCGAAGTTAAATAGTGTCGTGTGAGCCGTTCCAATATGAAGATTTCCCGAAGGGCTCGGGGCCATCCGACAGCGCACTTTCATCTTACTTGGATTCTACCATGCGATCCTGTATCTTGATATCGATGGCTAACTTGACTCAAACCGCATATCTCTCCAGAAAGGCTATCAATATCGGTATTATGGTTTTAATCCTGGGGATTATTCTTCGAATCCTTTTTGGTTATGCCCAAGGCCTCTGGCAAAAATATTTTCCCCCTCCTCCGCCTCCGGCCACTCTCGCCTTTGGTAAGCTTCCCTTTCCCAATGCCGAGAACAATGTGGCTACTCCCTCTGGGTTAACTTTTCGTCTGGAAACTGTTGACGGTAGCCTTCCCGCTGCCCCTCCCACTCTTAACGTCTATCATATGCCCCGTCCCGGTCCTTCATTCGGTTCATTCCAGAAAATGACCACCCAGGCCCAGAAGCTGGGATTTGTCGATGCTCCTCGAAAACTCACTAGTACCGCCTGGCGTTTCACTGATGCGACCAATCCCTTGCGCTCTTTGGATATCGACGAGGTTACGGGGAATTTCCGAATTACCTATAACTATCTCTCGGACCAAACCATCTTTCGCCCAGGTGAGTTCTCCTCGGAAGAACAAGTTACCGCTGAAGCTCGAAGCTTCTTTAGTCGCCTGGGAACCCTCCCTACTGATCTTGAAAAAGGCACCCCGGAGGCCTTCCTTTTCCGGCTTGATGCTGGCGCTCTCGTTCCCGCCACCTCGCTTTCAAATGCCGAGGCCATCAGTGTCAATTTAAATCGTGAACCAATTGATAAGTTACCCGTCCTTTCACCTAACCTTCGTCAGGGCCTAGTTTCGGTTCTCTTTTCTAGTTCATCCGAGTCCGACAAGCGGGTCCTTGAAGCCCGCTATTTCTACTCCGTCGTTGATCTGGAAAACTGGGCCAGTTACCCGGTCTTTCCAACTTCCGAGGCCTTCGATTCCCTGAAAAACGGTCAAGCGATCTACCTTAGTCTCCCAACCACTCTTCCTTCCGAGTTTGTTGTCCGCAAAGTTTACCTCGCCTACCTGGACCCATATCCGCCACAAGCTTTCCTAGAGCCAGTTTGGGTTTTCTCAGACGATCGGGGACTAGTGGCCGCTGTTCCGGCCGTCTCTCGCCAGTGGTTGGAATAAATCTTTTACGGTTGAGGCGTTACTCCGTGGACAACTACCCTAGTCGATACTTCGGGGGGAATATGGTACCAAGTAAGCTTGTCATCTGGTAACGGTGGATTCGCCCAATAGAAAATCTTCTCGGCATCAGCAATTGATAGATTTACACAGCCATGTGATCGAGGTTTTCCAAAATCATTGTGCCAGTAGGCTCCATGAATCCCATACCCCCCATGGAAGTACATTACATACGGGACATTCGGAAGGTCATAATAGGTTCCGTCGTTAACCGACCCGCCACTCATTCGCTGCGCTCTTACTTTAGCCCAGAGCTTAAACTCACCCGTCACTGTCGGCATCCACGGTAGCCCAGAGCTTACCGGGAAATCATAGATAATTCGGTTTCCTTCATGAGCATATAGTCTCTGGGTCGAGAGGTTAATTTCAATCCATTTCTCATCAGTAGTTTCTCCTAAAACCTGGGTCCAGTCTTGGGCTAACCTGTCAGAAATTGACTGAGTTGGTACAACAACCTCTTTATTGAACCATACCCCTTTAGAAACAGCATTTTCTACCTCACCGTTAGAAAGAAGTATCCGCTCAATGAATTCTTTGGAAGCTAGTTCGTTAACTGCCGGAGAATTTCGAAACTGCCATGCTTTAAATCCGGTTTTAATCTTGTCCTGAAAGGCTACTAAACTACCAAGAAGAAGAGCAATTATAAAGAGGGGCAAGAACCGGTGCATTAAGATCAAGATACGGGTTTTTCACGCATCTTGCAAGGGGAAAACTACTGGCAGCGCCTACGGGAGTCGAACCCGTGATTTTCTGGATGAGAACCAGATGTCCTGGACCACTAGACGAAGGCGCCTCAATGCCTAAAGTAGGCTCGAAACATTATACTTGTCATTGACAAAAATCGCAAAAGTGATAAAATACTCTTCGCCACAGACGGAATAAGCCCCGTTGAAAGAGTCCCAAAAAGGCAACCAGCTTTCTGAACCCCAGAAAGTTTTTTTCTTTTAGCTTGCTAAAAACATTTAAGTAACTTTTTATGGTTTGAAAAATGAAGAATACTCTAAAAAAGAACACTGTCTTTCTAACTGCCGAAGGTAAGGCCGATCTCGAAAAAGAGCTCGCCGAACTAAAGACCGTTAAATTGCCCGAGCTTCTCGAGCGCCTCCAAAAGGCCCGGGAAGACGGTGATTTATCTGAAAACAGTGCCTATCAGTCTGGTAAGCAGGAGCAGGAGTTTATCCAAGGCCGCATCGACGAGCTTGAGGAGATACTCCAATCTGCCACCCTTATTAAAAAGACCAATGGTAATGGCAAAATCGTTGACGTAGGCTGTAAAGTCACCGTCTCTGTCGGTGGCAAAAAACATGTCTATACTGTCGTTGGCGACTGGGAAGCTAATCCGACCGAAAAAAAGATCTCGGGCAGTTCACCCTTAGGCCGGGCCCTCATGGGCAGAAAAATCGGGGAGAAAGCGGAAGTCGAGGCTCCCGCCGGAAAGTTAACCTACACCATCGTCGAGATCGAATAGTCCCTTTTATATTCCTAAAAGGAGCCTTCCAAGGCTCTTTTTTTGTGCCTCTTTCTCTGCTAACATCAATTTGTGAGCCAAACAATTGACGAGCTAAAACGAATTCGTCTGGAAAAACTTAAAAAAATCGGATCCCTGGGCGTTATCCCGTACCCACCCATTTTTGAAAAGCGAAACTCCCTAGCCGAAGTCCGCTCGCTTCTTGGTAAACCTGTTCGCACCGCTGGTCGAATTATGTCACTTCGAACCCACGGTAAAGTTACTTTTGCCGACCTTAAGGACGAAACCGGGAAGCTTCAATTAATGTTTCGCCCCAACGAACTTGGCGATGATAAATATCGCTTTTTAGAGCTTTTGGATATCGGTGATTTTCTCGGAGTCGCGGGTACGGTTATTACTACTGAGGCTGGCGAAGTTACCATCCAGGTCGAAAACTTCGAACTTCTGTCTAAATCAATTCGACCTCTTCCAAGTTCCTGGTATGGCCTAAAAGATATAGAGGAGAAGTATCGCAAGCGCTACCTCGATCTTATTCTTAATGACCAAACCAAAGCTAACTTAGACCTGCGCTGGAAACTCGAGCGAAAGATTCGCGAGTTTCTTTGGCAGAAAAACTTCACCGAGGTCGAAACACCCATTCTTCAAAATCTTTACGGTGGTACTAATGCTAAACCCTTTGTTACCCACTTAAACGCCCTTGATCAAGATATGTACCTTCGAGTTGCTCCGGAGCTTTACTTGAAGCGACTTATCGTTGGCGGTTACGAGCGCGTCTTTGAAATCGCTCGAAACTTTCGAAACGAGGGTATGGATCACTCTCATCAGCCCGAATTCACTATGCTGGAGTGGTACATTGCTTACGCTGACTATCATGTCGTTATGGATCTTGTCGAAGAGATGATGAAGTTTCTTTCCCAGGAACTTCTAGGTACCACCATCGTTCCCGTTAAAGACAAACATATCGAAATTGGTCAACCTTGGCCGAGGGTCTCTATGAAGGACCTCGTCAAAAAGTATTTAAAAGTTGACTGGGACACTGCTTCCGACCAGGAGCTGGAATCTCTCCTTTCAAAGCATAATCTAAATATCCCGGGTGTCCGAACAAGAAACAAAGTTCTCTTTACTCTTTTTGATCACCTGGTTACTCCGCAGCTTGAAGGTCCCATCTGGGTTATCGACTACCCCCGTGAGGTTAGTCCTCTTTCCAAAGAGCATCGTCATGATCCGGCCAACTTTGCCGAACGCTTTGAGGGCTACATCGGTGGGGAGGAGATCTTTGACGGTTGGAGTGAAATCACTTCCGCCCTTGAGCAGCGTGCCCGCTTTGAAAACGAACAGCGAAATCTTAAAGCTGGCGATACCGAAGCCCAACCCCTCGATGAGGACTTTCTGGAATCTCTCGAGTATGGCATGCCCCCTCTTGGCGGTATTGGATTTGGTATCGACCGCTTAACCCTTCTCTTCACCAATACCGAAAATATTCGTGAGGTCATCGCCTTTCCTCTTCTTCGGCCTGAGAAACCACTCGTTTCCGATCTTTCCGAAACTTCCCTTCCTACTGCCCGAGCAAAACCCACCCGTAACTTCCAGACTCCCTTAAAAATGACTCGGGCCAAGGCCCTGGCCCTTCTTCACTCTAAGTTAGAAAGCCCCAATCTTCGTCGTCACTGTTATGCAGTAGAAGCGGCTATGCGCGCCCTCGCCGGCCGTCTTGGTGGCGACGAGGAAAAATGGGGGATCCTAGGCCTTCTTCACGACGGCGACTACGAACAAACAAAAGATACTCCCGAAAAGCACACTCTTCTTATGATTGATTGGCTGAAAGCTGCTGGCGAAACCGATAAAGAATTAATCCAAGCTTTCGAGTCTCATAACGCCCCAGTAACTGGTTTTCCAGGTCCCCAAACTCCCATGGAATGGGCGCTTTTCTGCTGTGACGAATTAACTGGTCTTATCGTGGCCGTTGCCCTTGTTCGCCCTGATAAAAAACTAGCTACCGTTGAGGTAAGTTCTGTAATGAAACGCTGGAACAATAAAAACTTTGCTGCTGGAGCTAAAAGAGAAGATATTGAAATGTGTCAAGAAAAGCTTGGTATTCCTTTAGAAGAGTTTGTTAGTGTTGTCCTCAAATCGATGCAGGCTATCGCAAACGATCTTGGCCTCTAGTTAGAACTCCTTTACTTGATACTTTCGCTCGACATACTCTAGTTCTTTGCTTTTTGACCACGCAATCGTTTCAAAAACCCCGTCAAAAAGTCGGTCGAGTTTACCGATCTCTTCTTCGGTTAGCCAATAATTCTCTCCTCCCTCAAACACCGTTCTTAACTCACCCGTTGGATTGTCTATTCGATATACGTAGAAGAACTTATCTTCTAGAAGCTCGCCACTCTCTGAATAATCCATTTTGTGTTTAATTCCGATGGGTTGAAGTTCACCACTTAACCCCGTTTCTTCCTCAAGTTCCCGCAAAGCCGTTTCCTTAGCCATTTCCCCAAGACGGATCTTTCCCCCAAAAAAGCCGTAGTACCCAAAATATGGTTGCTTCAATCTTTTCTGAATTAGATACTCAGTTCTTTTCCCTTTCTTTCGAGTACAGCAAATTAAAACTCCCACTTTTGCTTGTCTCTCATAGGCTAAATTCCCAGTGTCCAGGCGATTAGCAAATTCCTTACCCTGAGTTGTCAGCTCATAAATCCCCCGTTTAGTTTTGGTTACCAATTTTGCCGTTAAGAGGGCTCGCAAATGAAATGCAAAATGGTCGGTTGGTAAGTTCTCACTGTTAAGCTTGGCAAAATTTGCTTCTTTAGTAAATGTCAGCCCCCGAATAATTCTTGCCTGACTCGGATGTAAGTCAACTGTCGTCTTCATACCTCCGATTCTAGCTGCCCTTTCTAATTTGTCTAGTTAAGACGCCTTAAGTATTGATTTACCTCATCCCCAATGTTATATTTGAGAAAAGCGTTACTAGTTTGGCTTTCCACCAAACAAGCTGCTTAGGGTAAAAAACTAAGCCGGGTCGCCCGTAATAGCGATAAATAAGCTGTAGAAGGTTGGCACCGCGATCACTTCGCCCTTCAAAAACGGGCGTTTTTTATTGCCCAAATATACTATTATTAACTCATGCTCGACGTTAAACTCATCCGAGAAAACCCTGATCTTGTAAAAGAAGGTATTAGTCGTAAGGGCTACCAGGTGGCAGCCGTAGATGAATTTCTCCAAAAAGACCAGCAGTATCGCGAGTTTCTTTCCGATGTCGAATCATTAAGAGCTAAGCGAAACCTCCTTACCAAAGCCGATCAAGTTGAAGGCCGGGCCATAAAAGAGAAACTCAAAGAACTTGAGCCGCGGGTTGATACCTTAAAGGCCGAGCTCAAAGAAATTTTAACTGCCATTCCTAATCTTCCATCAGATCTAGCTCCTACTGGTAAAGGTGAGTCGGAGAACCAAGAACTACGAAAGTGGGGGACTCCCAAAAACTTCACCTTTCCTGCTAAAAACCACGTCGAACTTGGCGAGCACTTACAGATTTTGGACTTCGAATCCGGTGCAAAGGTCGCTGGTTCTCAGTTCTATTATCTCTACGGTGGAGCGGCTCTTCTTGAGATTGCTCTTGTCCAATTTGCTTTCAGTCGTTTAATAAAAGAGGGTTTCCTTCCCGTTATCACTCCCGATCTGGCAAAGTCTGTCTATTATCTTGGCACTGGCTACTTGCCAAAAGGTAACGAGGCTCAAACCTACACTGTTGAAGGTGAGGACCTTGGTTTAATTGCCACCGCCGAAGTTACTCTTGCTGGTAAACACGGCGGCGAAATTATCCCCCACACTGCCTTGCCAATTAAATACATCGGTTACTCTCATTGTTTTCGAAAAGAAGCCGGAGCCTATGGCAAATATTCGAAAGGCATGTACCGGGCTCACCAATTCACTAAGGCTGAAATGTTTATCTACACTCTCCCCGAAGACTCCAACAAGTATCACGAGTACCTTTTATCGATGGAAGAAAAACTCTATCAGGAGCTAAACCTTCCTTACCGCGTTCTCGAAATGTGTACTGGGGATTTAGGTGCCATGGCCGCCAGAAAATTTGATATTGAGGTCTGGATGCCGGGGCGAAATGACTACGGCGAAGTTACTTCCACTTCAAACTGCACCGACTATCAAGCCCGGAATTTGGACATCCGCTTTAAACGCCCAGATGGCACAATCGATTTTGTTCATATGTTAAATGGCACTGCCATTGCCACTTCAAGAACTATTTTGGCTATTCTCGAGAACTATCAAGAAGAAGATGGCTC
>CAZKPQ010000017.1:0-11724 GCA_964554695.1 uncultured Gammaproteobacteria bacterium
TGACGAGAAATTTCAGACCAGAGATAATGCCCAGCCAGTGATTTTGCTTCGAGGGATTTTCGGCGATAAAGAGACCGGTCGGTTAAGAGCTGACCAATATTCTTAATCAAATTACTTTCGTCATTCACCTTAAATAATAACCCACCTTGACCCCCGCGGGTTACCTCTTTATAAGTGGGGATATCAGATAATACAAAGGGAGTACCTAACGCCGCTGCCTCGAAAGTAGTGATGCCAAAGCCTTCAACCGTTGAAGCGGAACAGTAGATTTTTCCACCGGCAAGGTGTTGGATAAAATCTTGGTGGCTTGGAATAAAGCCTGTGAACTGAACGTACAGATTATCTAGCGATTTAGCTAGCCTCTTTAGGAGCTTCTCCTCGGGGCCCCGACCAAGAACGTGGAGACGAAGACCGGATTTTTTCTTCGCTAGCCGACCTAATGCTCTAAGAACCAAGTCGACTCTTTTATAGGCAAGGAGTCTTGAGGCAACGATAACATCAAAGTTTTTCCGGACGGCGAGGTGTGCCACCTTCTCAATGCCACAGTAAATTACCGAAATCTTAGAGGGGGCAACACCGTAGCGAATAAGCTTTTGTTTAGTTTCCTGGCTTATGGCAATGAAATTTACTCCCGGAAGGTGAAGACTAATGAATTCCCAGAGGTTAAGAAGATAGCCGACTAGACGATTGTTTTGTGGCCAGAGACCGATGTAAACATCGGCATACCAGTAAACGACTGGTTTACCCTTTAGAACACCAACCAACCAGGCGAGCGGAAAAGTCAGAAAATTTGAACCCTCAACAATATCCGGGTTTTCCTTAAGGGCAAGAAGAAAGGTCTCAATAAGGAAGAGGGCCCGAGCGGGAATGGAGGATGTTTCCGAGGCGTTCCATGTGCTACCGGAAGTTCTTCGGGCAAGGACTGTTACCTCGTGTCCCATCGAGACAAGATGCTTCCGGACATAAAAACAGCGGGCCTCAACGCCACCGGTAATTTCGCCAGCCCCAGTTGCCGGAAAAAACTCAGTTAACCAAAGGATTCTCATTTTTTGGAGGAGAGAGATTTGTCGAGAGCAAATTTTCGAACAACCTCGGTTATTTCGTGGCGGATGTCTTCAAGCATGACATAAATACGAAAGACTAGGTAAAAAAGGACGGCGACGGAGGCGTAAAGAATAAGGTCGGCGCCTCGACCGACGCCTAAAAGGTCGGCAAAGCGGCCGGTTTCTTCAGGCAAGCTGACAGCTAGGATGGCAGTAACAAAAAGAAGACTCCAAAAGAAAAACTCAGTGACCCTGACTTGGCCCCCTCGATAGCGAAGGATAACCCGACTTAGAGCAAACAGTAAGAAGACGACAAAGATAATTTGAATAATGGCCATTTAGCGAAAAAGTCGCAAGATGAGCTTTAGGGTGATTCTAGCAGAGGCCCAAGCGCCTTGCTTACTGCTTTTTAAACTAGACTTGGTATAGATCGCCGGAACGGGGACTTCGGCAAAGCGTAACCCCCCATCACGAATCTCTTTAAAGAATTCGCTACTTACCTCCATGCGATTAGTTTTGATTTTAATACAGTTTATGGCTTTTTTGTTAAAGGCCCTCAGACCTGATTGAGAGTCGGTGGTCCAGACGAAAAAGAGAATAAAAGTAATAAGATTGGCTAAGTGATTTAGAAGGCGCCGAACAAAAGGCATTTTTTGGTAATCTTCAATTCTAGTGCCAATAACCACGTCGGCTTGGTCAGCTTGGATTGGTTTTACCAAACGAGCGATAAGGCTTGCCTGGTGTTGGCCGTCGGCGTCAAAAGTCACCAGGATATCGATGCCTTTTCGGCGAGCATACTCAAAGCCGGTTCCTAAAGCGGCACCCAGTCCTCGGTTAACAGTGTGGTGAACTACGGTTACACCGGTGTCTAAGGCAAGCTTTTTGGTGTTATCGGTGGAGCCGTCGTCAATTACAAGAATATCCGAGTAATGATTTAGTCTTAGGTCAGTGACAACGGAAACTATCGTTCCTTCTTCGTTATAGGCGGGGATAACAATTAGAATCTTCATCAGCTAACAAAGGCACCGGAGGTAAAAAGTAAAACTAAGACGATTTGTAGAAGAATAAAGACAGTCGCGAGGGAGAAACGAAACCTTTTACCTAACAAACTTAGACCAACGAAGAGCGGAAAGATGGTAAGAAGGTAACGAGGCACTGAGGAAAGGGTACCGGAAAAAGTGGGAAGAAGGAGAGTTAGCCAAGCAAAGAATAACCAGGATGGGCGAAGCTTCCTTCGAAAAGTTAACCAGAGTAAAAGGATACAGGCTCCAACAAACGAGACGAACTCTAATGAGGCAACAAAATAGCTGAGAGTAGTTTTGTCAGCCGTGAGAAAGATTTTTAGATAACGAAAGATGACTTGAGGTGGGGTAACGAGAGCAGTTAGGGAAGTGGCTCGGTCATTTCTAAAGTAGGCTTGACCAGTAAGAAAGGCTAAGGGGGAGGCAAAATTAACAGCTAGATAGTAAGCATAAGATAGAAAGCCAGCAAGAGCGCCGACACCCCAGATGTTTCGATGACGAAAGAGAATGAGTGTCGGAGCAATTACTAGCCCGACGAGCCTAGTCATACCAGCTAGAAGGCTAGTGGCGCCAGAAAGGAGGCCGCGGTAATAGAAAGAGGCAACTACTAAAAAGAAAAAGAGACCCTCTGTATAAATTGAGCCGAAGAAGAAGGAAGTGGGAAAAAGAAAAAGGAAGGCAGTTGCCCAAGAGGCGGTTTTTTTATCAAAGTCCTTTTGGACTAGATTAAAAAAGAGGAGGCAACCAGCGAGAAAGAAGATGTTGGAGACAAGGAGGGCAGCAAGAAGAGGGTTTGGTAGAAGAATTGTCAGAAGACGAATTGCTAGGGGGTAGAGAGGAAAAAACACCTGGGTTCCAGCAGCGGCATAGCCCTCTTTGGCAATTCCAAGGTAATGAACACCATCGAAATTTCCAAAGCGCCAGAACCAATCGGGAAGGTTAGAAGGAGCAAGATAGGTTTGGCTATAGGGAAAGGTGGGATGAAAGGGTATAAAAATGGTTGAGAGGTAGGAGATAAAAAAAAGTCCAAGTCGCCAAAGAAGAAAAGCGACGAGAACGAATCTATACTTTTTCCAGAACTCGCTTATAGCTCTCATAGGTAGTTTGGGCGGTTTGGTGCCAAGTAAAATTAGATGCCTGGTCGATGGATTTTTTTGCTAACTGGCGGCGGGTATTGTCGGAGAAGGAAAAGACTTCAAGAATTTTTTCGGCGATTGAAGCCGGGGAGGTGACGTCGGCAAAAAGCCCAGCTTGGCCGACGATTTCCGGAAAGCTAGAGTTTTGACCGGTAATGACGGGAACACCGCAGGCAAGGGCTTGAACCACTGGCAACCCGAAGCCTTCGTAGATAGAAGGCTGAACGTAAACGGTGGCTAGATTAAAAAGATTAACCAAATCGGCGTCGGGGACAAAGCCCGGAAGCAACACTCTTTTCTCGAGACCAAGGCTGTCTATGAAGTGATGGATCGTCTTTGTTTCGGGGAGGGTTTTATTGGTGACAGCACCCCCAATAAGAAGAAGGCAGGTATTTAGGGGAAGGTCAGGAAGGGCGATTTTAAAAGCTTCGAGAAGTGCAGAAAGATTTTTATTAGCATTAACGTCACCTAGATACATAACAAAGTGGTCAGGCAGACGGTACTTTAGTTTCGTTTGCGAAAGTAGCTTTTTATCGGAAACCTTATGAAATTCGTCACCGGCAGCAAGATAGGTGACGTCTATTTGGTGCAGAGGAAAATTAGTTAAACGGGCGATATCACTTTTTGAGGACTTCGAGATAGTAAGAATTCGAGAAGCTCTTTCGAGAGAACGCTTTTGCAACCACCACTTTAGCTCCCCTCTTAAACCGCGGGGGAAGAAATCGGCTAGAACTATTGGAGTAAGGTCGAAAACAGTGACAACAGATTTAGTAAAGGTCACGGGGGGGAGGGTCAAAAAGAAGGGGTCAAAGTAAGGAAAATGGACGAGGCGAAACTTTCGATATGCCCATGGGGAGAAACTAAGATTGACAGAGTGAATGAGAAGTTGGGGAATATTGGAAAGGGCTTTTTTTAAGCGGTCAAGATAGAAATCGCCACCCCTATAAAAATGACCAATATTTGGAGGCGTTACGAGAGCAACCTCGATCACTTAGAGTTCCTTCCTAAGCGTTTTAGTTCTTCGCTTTTAAGAACTTCGCTACGCTCAAGTTTCAATTCTTGAGACTTGAAATAGGCAATCGGATAATGAAGACCAGAGAAAAGGGCCCAGACAAAACCAGGAAAGCCGTCTAGGAAGCCAAGATGGCGAAAATAAATCCAGAAGAAGCCCTGTTTTTTATCGAAGATTGGGTTTATTAAGACATTTCTTATAAAGCCTCCCTTAATTTCCTGGGCCATAATATCGGTATAGCGGTTAAAACGGCGATCAATATAGTCACCAAAGGTGGGATTGTTATAGTGTAAGAGATCGTTTTTTAAATTACCGACCATTCCCTCAACTTTGGCTTGTTCGTGGACACTTTTTGCTGGTAAGTTGCCTTTCCCTTTGCGATAGAGTCGAAGGGTCGGGTCGGGGTAGGCGCCACCTTTTTTTAGAAAGCGGCCTAAAAAGTAGTTAGCCCTGGGAATCCAAAAACCATTTTCTTTGGGGTTTGACTTAACGACTTTAAGAATTTCAGACTTGAGAGCCGGAGTTACCACTTCATCGGCATCAAGTTGAAGAATCCAATCCCCCGTGGCATTATCGTTGGCAAGCTTTTTAGTGATATGAAAGTTCTCGTGGTGAACAGTTTTAATTATCTTAGCGCGAAACTTCTTAGCAATTTTTAAGGTGTCGTCGGAACTACCCTCGTCAGCAATAACTATTTCATCCGCAAGACCCTTAACACTAGAAAGACAGCGATCGAGATTGGCGGCTTCGTTCCAAGTAGCTAGAGTAACTGAGATCACAGTAGCTATATTTTACTCCCTAGAGCCTTTGAAGAAAGAGATGAAGTAATTAGTTAAAAGGTGGTTTGTGATTAACTGCAAGTCTTCGACAGGGCCGTAGCTTTTTTCCTTAGAAATGATGGCAACATCGACAAGGTTTTTAAGTTTGCCGCCACCAAAACCAGAGATACCAATCGTTTTAAGTTTTAATTTCCTAGCGAGTTTGACGGCCTTTAAAATATTGAGGGAATTGCCTGAGGACGAGATAGCAATAAGAAGGTCGCCCGGAAAAGCGAGATTTTCTAGCGGGCCTGCAAAACTATTCTCAAAACCAGTATCGTTGGCCCAGGCAGTAAGAAGGCTGGTGTTATCTGTCAAAGAAACAGTTCGAAAGCCCTTCCAGGGGAAATTGGCTTGATGGCCACGGACTGTTTTAGCTAGGTCAGCAGCCATATGAGTAGCAGTTGAAGCAGAACCACCATTACCAATAATAAAGATGGTTTTTTTATTTCGGTGGGCTTTAAGAAGAAGGGCGGCGGCTTTACTAAGGGCTTTAAGGTTAAGACCGTCAAGTTCAGATTTCAGACGTTCTACGTAGTCTTTGGTAAAGGAGGCTAAGGTCATGGTTCTAGTAGCGGCGGACATTAAAGATCACCTTACTGCCATCGCGCTCAAGGTGGAAAGGTAGTTCGCGGAACCGAGTAAGGGCTCGGCGAACACGGGCTCTTTTAGAGGAAGGAACCATAAGAAGGAGGAATCCCCCACCGCCGGCACCGGCGATTTTGCCGCCAATGGCCCCAGCCTTAATAGCCCGCTGGTACATATCGTTAATAATTTCGTTGGAGATATTAGAATTTAGGGACTTTTTCAAAAGCCAGTATTCATGCATTAAACGGCCAAGCTCTTTGACCTTACCGGCGAGAAGATACTTTTTACCTAGAAAAGCTAACTCTTTGTTCCTTAGAAGGATTTTTTCTGAAGCGCTAAGACTTGTTTTAACGGTTTTAAGAATGCTCCCAGATGAACGGCTTTGGCCGGTATAAAAAAGCATCAAGGAGTTATCAAGGTCGTCAAGAATACCATCATTTATTGGAAGCCGTTCGACAGTTACTTGACCGTTTTGGTGAAACTCAATAAATCGGAGGCCGCCAAAGGCGGCAATATATTGATCCTGGATGCCAATCGGTTTTTTTAGAATATCAATTTCTATCTCGCATGCTTCCCGAGCCAACTGCTGAGCAGTGGGAGTTTCACTCGTAAAGTGGTAAAGAGCGTTTAAGGTCCCAACTAAGACACTACTCGAAGAGCCTAAGCCCGAACCTTCGGAAGGAATATCAGAAAGAAACTTTATTTCGATAGCTTTGGAAATACCAACTTTTTTTAAAGACTCTCGAACGAGTTCGTGTTCAATATCGGCCACCTTCTCAACTGATTCAAGTTTGGACCAGCTAACACGAATAAGATCGTCAAAACGTTTAGTGACGGTGGCGAAGACATATTTGTCGATAGCAGTGGTTAAGACGGCGCCACCAAATTTGGTGTAGAAATCAGGAAAGTCGGTGTTGCCGCCTAGAAAGCTTAGGCGAAGGGGAGTTTGGGTGATTATCATCGGTTGTCGTAGCGGCCAACGAGGTCGAGAAGTTTAATCTTGAGAAAATCGATAAGGACCATGATGGGCTCCTTAATGGGATCGCCGTGGGTAGGACGGCGATACCAGTCGACGGGGACTTCGGCAACCCGATAGCCAAATTTACTGGCCAGATAAAGAATCTCAGCGTCGACGGCGCCCATAAAGGCGCCCTTTAATTTTTTGGGACGGTTGACGACCCAAGAGGAAAAGATTTTCTTAGCAACGGCATTTTTGTAGAGTTTAAAGCCACAGTTTATGTCTTTATAGTGAAAGCCAAATACGAGTCGGCCCAAGATTACATAGACTTCGGCTCGAAAACGATTGAAAGCGGAATCGACCCTTTTAGTTTTTGTATCCCCTCCTCTTGATCCCATAACGATATCAAAGCCGTCTTTCACAAAAGGCCAGAACTTATCCAACTCGGAGATTGGGGTCGACTGGTCAAAGTCGGTATAAAGAATGTATTTGCCAGAAGCTTCGAGCATTCCCTTTTCGTAAGCGGCTCCCCGACCACCATGGGGAATAGTAATTACCCGGGTATGAGGAGTTTTTTTGGAAAAATTTTGGAGAACAGATAAGGTTTCGTCAGGCGAGCCGTCGTCGACAAAGATAACTTCCCAGGTAAACGATTGCTTTTTCAAAAAGGCAAAAGTAGGTTTTAAAACACCAGCCTTAAAGTTAGAAACTTCTTTGTAGGCAGGCATGACGACTGATAAGTATGGCACTTTCATAACTGGCCTTATTCTACGAGAGTGGCTAGACGAAACGCAACGGCTTTATTGGGGAAATAGATTTCTTTAATGGTTACCAGGGAAGGCAAGTTCTCCTTGCCGGAAAGGACATAAAGAGTATTGGGATTTAAATCCGAAGGAAGAAGGGATTTAGTATCGAGAAATTGATACTTATCAAGGGTGGCATAAAAGTAGCCATTATTTTTAATAGTGGGGGCAATTCGTCCGTAGAAAAGGAAGTAGATATAGGGTTGGTCGTAGGCGGTAGTAACGACGACTTTCTCAAAGTTAGATTCGCGGACAAGAACCTCTCTGACGACTTCCCGATAGCCATATTGCCAGGCGGGAGCGGCTTCGAAGGGCATGTGAACAAAGTACTGATGAAGAAAGTAGAAGATATTTAATGGTAAAAGGACCAGGATGGCCAAGAATTTTAATCGAAGCGGAAGAGTCCCTGGTTTTAGAAAGACTAGTAAACCGACGGCAACCAAGAGTTGAAGGCTTGGGAGAAATAATAGAGCCCGAACGGCGTGGGGAGTGTCGGTAGTTAAACTGGAGGCGACGGGGGCAGCTAAAAGCCAAGCGATAAGAAACCTGGCCCAGGGGGGTCGATATTTTAGAAGAGCAAAGAGGCCAAGAAGAAGGAAGGGAAATTCGAAAAGGTAAAGAAGGCCCATGCCGGGAGCATGGTGACGGGGGTTGTTATCAGCAGTCAGGAAAAGAAAGTCAAAGTTAAAGTGGGTGAGATAATTTTTAGCGATAGTGGTGGCGTAAAAGAGCGGAGGGTTATCGGAATATGGAAGGGAGGGTGGGTTAGCAAAAACACTAACAGTGTTCCATCTAGCCTGAAGGCCACCGACCCTAACGGCGTTTCTAAGGATTGGCAAAAGGAGGACAAAGGCAATTAAGGAGACGCTAAGAAGTGGAATGAGTCTTTTTTTAAAGAAGGGGAAGTAAAAAAGACCGATAAGAAGGAGAAAAACTGGGACGAAAATTCGGGAACTGTGATAGCTATAGATAGACAGACCAAAGGATACTCCGGCAGCAAGAAGAAAAGGCAGGCGGGAACGGTTTATGTAAAGCGCGAGACAAAGTCCGCCCAACACTGTGAACAGAAGGGATAAGTTTGACTCAAAGGCAGCCCGACTAAACTGGATGGACCAAGGAGAAATAGCCAAAAGAAAGGTAGTTAAAAGCGAAAGTTTGAAACTTTTAGTAAGGGAGTTAACTAGGGCGAAGGTGGTAACAAGAGTAAGGACACCGGCGATTGCCGAAAGAAGTCGAACGGAAAATTCGGTTAAACCAAGAGCCATAAAGGGAACTGAGAGGTAGACATAAAGCGGAGGTTTGAAGTCATTAAACGAGCGGATGGAGACGGGGTGAGGCAAACCAAATTCGTCGGTACCGGTTTTGAAGAAGGAATAGGCATTCCAACCCAAAGAGGCTTCATCCCAATCAAGACTTGGAGGAATTTGGCCTAGAAGAAAGAACCGCAGAAAAACACCCAGGAGAATAGCCAGGGCTAAGAGTAAAACTTTCATAGATTAACCCGGTAGAGCCGGAGGTGGTCCTTGCCTTCGCCTTGACGGAAACGGAGAATCTCGGTTAACGGCCAACTAGGGGAGACGTCCTGGCGCTGGTAGAGAAGAACATAGGTGGGAGTGTTGGCGATTTTTTCTTTTAGCTTGGGCGTTAATTCGTTGGGGAAGGGCCAGATGGGGATAATTTCAAGATTGGGGTAGTCAGACTGATAAAGTTCAAGGGCGTAGGGCATAAGGCCAAAGGTGCCTTCGGTAATAATGACGAGCTTAGGATTAGTATTTGCTTCCTTGGCCAAAAGGGAACGAACCTCGGTAACGCCAAAACCAGCTGGCCAGGCGTGAAGGTACTGCTCAGCATCAGCTTTGGGAGTGGGAGCATGGACGGGGTCGGTCAGAAGTTTTAAGTCCACGAAGAGTGGGTAGGAAAGAACGAGGAAAAGGGCAGCTACTAAGATAAAGGGTCGCTTGAAATATTTTTGGAAGGAGAGAAAGGCACTGGCTGCAAGAATCAAAAGAAGGGGGGTAAAGGTAAGAAGGTAGCGAACGTAGATGACTTTATTGAAAGAGGAGATAGCAAGAAGATGAAAGGCGAAGATTAAGGCTAAAACGAGCTTGGGCTTAGATTTTTCCAAGATACCAGTAACTAGTCCAAGAAGAGTCAGGAGGCTAACTAAAGGAGTAAGGTAAACAAACTCCCAAGTGATTAAGCTTTTAAAATTACCGGGGAAAAGGGCGAAGGGATGGGAGAGAAATTCGGACACAGGAATAATAAACTCGGCGTTTTTTTGAGAGACCATGTGGAAGAGAGGAAAAAGGCGAAGGACACTATAAATGCCTTGAGAAAAAATTACGACCACGATAAGAAGAAGGGCGTATTTAAAAAGAGAGGCTAAAAGAGATTGACTCTTAGGTCTTAGAAAAACGGCAAAGAGTGGCTGGACTAAAATGAAAAAAATAGCCGGAGACTTAGTTAAAAGACCAAAGCCGATAACGAGCCCTTGGATCATAGCCATATCGAGGCGAAGAGTTCTGGCAAGAACAACGCCTAGGCCAACGGACCAGGTCGCCAGAGCGGCTAGAAGGGAATCGGCGAGGGCAATTCGGTCGTAAAAAAAGGTAAAAGGAACGAGAAGATAGAAAAGGACAGAGATAAGAGTAACGAGACGGTTTTTAAAGAGAACGAAACTCGTGAAGACAATACCAGCAAGACCGAAAAAGCCGGCCAGGACGGAGGTGAGACGACCAACAAAAAGAGGGTCTTGGGAATCTAAAAGGCGCATGAGGAAACTAGTGAGCCACATAAAAAGAGGTGGCTTGCCATCAGCTAGGGGAAGATAGCGAAGAGAGGCGTCATAAGCCATAATCTGGCTCCAGCGAAGATAAATGGCCTCGTCAGTAAAGATTGGAATTATAAGCAGATTAAAAAGACGGGTGGCGAAGAAAAGAAGAATTAATAAAAATCCGATGATGAATATTCTCTTATCGAGGGCGAGAAACTTTTTCATAAAGGAGACCAAAGAATGGCCCAGAAAGAATAACTAGATATATTATAACTGCCCAGGCGGGGTGGGAGTAATCAAATCTTAACGACAGCCAGTAGACGGGATAGGCAAGAAGAGAGGTTAAAGTAAAACCCAAGGTAGCAGCAGAAACGTATCGGGTAATAAAGAATGGCACTAGAGCAAGAACCCAGAGGATGTACCAGTTCCAAAGGGTAGGATGGAAGAACAGAAGATAAAGAAGAAGGGTCCCCCCAAGAATAAGCCAGGGATGTTTCCCTCGTAGGGCGCGGACCCCTTCCACAAGAAGAACAAGAGCGAGAGCGGGCTTCAAAACATTGGCAAGGGGGGTTAAACGGGTAATAAGCATCGGGAGGGATTGCCAGTATGCATCGGTGGTTTGGGCCTGACGGGAAAGGATACTTTCCAGACTAGTTCCCATTGAGAGGAAAAGAAGAAAGAGAGTTACCCCCAGACCGAGGAGAAAAAATAAAGCGGGTTTTACTTCGACTCGCCGCACAAACGAGAGAAGAATAAACGGCAAAAGGAGGAGGGGCATGGTTTTAACCCCGATGGAGAGGGCAAGAGTAATACCGGAGAAAAGAAAGCGCTTCTTTAAGAAAAGGAGAAGGGACAGAAGAAGGAAAAAGACCATCAAGATATCATTGTGGCCGGAGCCGGCAGTTTCGAGGACAAAGAGCGGGTTCCAAAAGACAAGCTTTAATCCCCTCTCGAGATTTGAGGGATTGAGGGTCTTTAGGACAGCAGAACTTATGGCAATGGACCCTAAAACAAAAAGAATAACGACAGCTCTATGAAGGGCGATATTTAAAACCAAGCTGTCGGAGTTTGGGGTAACCAGGTTATAGAAAAATTGGTTTACTGGTCCATAGATGCGAACAAGATTTTGATAGTCAATTAAAGGATAAAAATGATCCTCGGGAACGGCGGATGGAGGGGTGATCCAGACATTTTTTCCGTGCAAAACGGCTAAGCGGTCGGAGTTAACGTAGTCAAAAATATCCGTGGAAAGTATTGGATAAGAGAAAAAAACAACTACCTGAAAAAGGACGGCAAGGACAATCGTTTTAAAAACGCCGGTCCTTTGCCTTAGAGAGGCAAAGTAGGAGACAAAGCTTAGAAGAGCCAGGGCGGCAAAGATAAGAGTAAAGGCAGAGTTTAAACCGATGCCAAGAAGAAACGATCGAAGAGAGGCTAAAGAAAAAGCTAACTCGGGATAATAGTGGCTGTAGACTTCGAGGGCACGTTGGTCACGAAAAAGAAGTAGCCAAGAAAGAAGGGTAAAGAGAAAGAAAGTAGCCGTTAGAAGGAGGGGTTGGAATTTTTTCATT